>CAUQZY010000066.1:0-8265 GCA_963522395.1 uncultured Streptococcus sp. | reverse complement strand
ACATGTTAGAATTTATCGAATACCCAAAATGTTCAACTTGTAAAAAAGCAAAACAAGAATTAAATCAACTCGGTGTGGACTACAAAGCTGTTCACATCGTGGAAGAAACACCTAGTCAAGAAGTCATTTTAAATTGGCTAGAGACCTCAGGTTTCGAGTTGAAGCAATTTTTTAACACCAGTGGAATCAAATACCGTGAATTAGGGCTGAAAGATAAGGTAGGAAGCCTGTCAAACCAAGAAGCGGCTGAGTTGCTAGCAAGTGACGGTATGTTGTTAAAACGCCCCATTTTAGTAGAAAATGGAACTGTTAAGCAAATCGGTTATCGAAAACCTTATGAAGAATTGGGATTGAAATAGTTTTTATCTATCTCTTTGATAGATAAAATATATAACCTCCCTGTTTCAAAGTATGATAAACTAGTAGGTAGACAAAGTCTGTATCTGGCCGTAGCAAATAATTTCATTGACGGCAGAAGTATGGTAGAATGAATCATTATCAGGAGAGGATGTTTTTATGAATGTTACAACGATTTTAGCATCAGATTGGTACCAAAACTTGATGCAATTGATTCCGGATGGCAAGCTCTTTAGCTTGCGTTCGGTCTTTGATGGAATTCCAAGAATTGTCCAACAACTTCCAACAACGATTATGTTGACAATTGGTGGTGCCCTTTTTGGCTTGGTTTTGGCGCTTCTTTTTGCCATTGTGAAAATCAATCGTGTCAAGATTTTATATCCCTTGCAGGCCTTCTTTGTTAGTTTCTTAAAAGGGACACCGATTTTGGTGCAACTCATGTTGACCTACTACGGAATCCCTTTGGCTTTGAAAGCTCTCAATCAGCAATGGGGTACTGGTTTCAATATCAATGCGATTCCAGCGGCTGTTTTTGCGATTGTAGCCTTTGCCTTTAATGAGGCAGCTTATGCTAGTGAAACCATTCGTGCAGCCATTCTCTCAGTCAATCCTGGTGAGATTGAGGCGGCACGTAGTTTGGGTATGACCCGAGCGCAAGTTTATCGACGAGTGATTATTCCAAATGCGGCAGTTGTGGCGACTCCAACCTTAATCAATTCCCTAATCGGATTGACCAAGGGAACTTCCCTAGCCTTTAGTGCAGGTGTTGTGGAAGTCTTTGCCCAAGCTCAGATTTTGGGTGGTGCCGATTACCGCTATTTTGAACGTTTTATCTCCGTTGCTCTTGTTTATTGGGTAGTCAATATTGGAATTGAAAGCCTCGGTCGTTTCATCGAGAGAAAAATGGCTATTTCTGCACCTGATACAGTGCAAACAGATGTGAAAGGAGACCTTCGTTAATGATTAAGATTTCGAATTTAAGTAAATCCTTTTCAGGACAGACTGTCTTGGATCATCTGGACTTGGATATTCAAAAAGGGGAAGTTGTAGCCTTGATTGGTTCTTCAGGAGCTGGAAAATCAACTTTTCTTCGCAGTCTCAATTATCTTGAAACACCTGACAGTGGCTCTATTCAGATTGATGATTTTTCAGTTGATTTTTCTAAAATCACTCAAGAAGAAATCCTTGCCCTTCGTCGTAAGCTGTCTATGGTTTTCCAACAGTTTAATTTGTTTGAACGCCGCACAGCACTTGATAATGTGAAAGAAGGCTTGGTTGTTGTCAAGAAATTATCTGACAAAGAAGCGACTAAGATTGCCAAGGAAGAGTTGGCTAAGGTTGGGCTTTCTGATCGTGAGAATCATTACCCTCGTCATTTATCAGGAGGACAAAAGCAACGTGTTGCCCTAGCGCGTGCGCTTGCTATGAAACCAGATGTCTTGCTCTTAGACGAACCAACTTCAGCCCTTGACCCAGAATTGGTCGGTGAAGTAGAAAAATCTATTGCAGATGCTGCTAAGTCAGGTCAAACCATGATTTTAGTCAGTCATGACATGTCCTTTGTAGCCCAAGTGGCTGATAAGATTCTCTTCTTAGATAAGGGGAAAATCATTGAGTCTGGAACACCGGATGAGATTATCCACCATCCTAAAGAAGAGCGGACAAAAGAATTCTTCGCTAGTTACAAACGGACTTATATTTGATATAATAGATAAAGGAAAACTCAGTTAGCTGGACTAGCTGAGTTTACTCTTTAAAAAAGATAGAAATGAGAGAAATCATGCTACTGCAACTATTTTCTTTATATTTCGAGAGTTTGATCTTGACCACCATCCTCGTCCTGATTTTTTTAGGGATTTGGATTGGACTAAGAGCCATGTCGGGAGTTGATAAGACAGCCAAGGCTCGCCAAGCCCATCTCTATGATATGATTATGATTGGGGTCTTGGTTGTTCCAGTATTATCCTTTGCGGTTATGAGTTTAATTCTTGTTTTCAAGGCATAATCCTTGCTTGATTGACAAGAAAGAGTTAGAATAAAGATAGTTACAACAAGAAAGAAGGAATCTATATGTACGATACTATTATTATCGGTGCTGGACCTGCAGGTATGACTGCAGCCTTGTATGCTGCTCGAAGCAATCTGAAAGTAGCCTTGATTGAAGGTGGTCTGCCAGGTGGTCAGATGAATAATACCTCTGATATTGAAAATTACCCTGGATACGCTAATATTAGTGGGCCAGAATTGGCAGAAAAGATGTTTGAACCGCTTGAAAATCTTGGTGTTGAGCACATTTATGGTTATGTTAAAAATGTTGAAGACCATGGTGATTTTAAGAAAGTGATGACTGATGACCAAACATATGAAACACGTACAGTTATCGTAGCGACTGGTTCTAAACACCGTCCTTTGGGAGTACCTGGAGAAGAAGAACTGAACAGTCGTGGTGTTTCTTACTGTGCCGTGTGTGATGGAGCTTTCTTCCGTGACCAAGATTTGTTGGTAGTTGGTGGTGGAGATTCAGCTGTTGAAGAAGCCCTCTTCTTGACTCGTTTTGCTAAGACTGTTACCATTGTTCACCGTCGTGACCAACTTCGTGCTCAAAAGGTTTTACAAGACCGCGCCTTTGCGAATGAGAAAATCAGCTTTATCTGGGATTCTGTAGTGAAGGAAATCAAGGGTGAAAACCGAGTAGAATCTGTCGTATTTGAAAATGTGAAAACAGGTCAAGTGACAGAACAAGCCTTCGGTGGCGTCTTTATCTATGTTGGCTTGGACCCTCTTAGTGATTTTGTTAAAGAATTGAATATTCAAGATCAGGCAGGTTGGATTGTGACAGATAACCACATGAAAACTGCAGTTGACGGTATCTTTGCGGTTGGAGATGTTCGCTTGAAAGACCTTCGCCAAGTAACAACAGCAGTTGGAGATGGAGCTATCGCTGGTCAAGAAGCCTATAAATTTATCACAGAACATAGTTAATCATAAAAAAGTTTCCAATCAGATGACTGGAAACTTTTTTTATAGTCTATTTCGGAAAACTTCGTACATGAGAATGGCCGCAGCAACACTGGCATTCAGGCTTTGAACATGTCCATTCATCGGAATGGTAATCATTTCATCTACCTGTTTTTTGATGTTGCTAGAGATACCTTTTCCTTCATTTCCGATGATGAGAGCAATTTTCCCTTTTGTATTCCACTTGTGGCAAGGAGTACCGTTCATATCTGTTCCAAAGGTCCAGAAGCCTTCATCCTTAAGTTTATCTAAGGTTTGACTGAGATTGGTCACTCGGGCGATTGGAACATGCTCAATAGCACCTGTGGCCGTTTTGGCAACGACAGGAGTAACTCCGACAGCACGGTGCTTGGGAATGATGACACCTGAAACATTGGTCGCATCAGCGGTTCTTAAGATGGAGCCCAAGTTGTGAGGATCAGTTAAGCCATCCAGAATCAATAGAAGTGGATTTTCTTCTTGACGTGTTTTTGCTAGGATGTGTTCTAATTCGCTATAGGCAAATTCAGACACTCGTAGAACAAAACCTTGGTGAACAGCACCTTCAGTCATCTCAGAGAGGGATTTTTTTGAGGTCCAAGAAATGGACACCTTCTTTTCTGTAGCCAGTTCCTTGACTTTCTCAACATTCTTACCTCGGAGATCTTCTTGGAGGTAAAGTTTGTTTCCAGTGTTTGCAAGGAGGGCTTCGGTAACGGCGTGGACGCCATAGACAATATCATTTGTTTTCATGCCTCTATTATAACACAAAACCCCGTCTTGCAACGGGATTTTCTTTATTCTAGAATCAGTAAACCATCTTTAACTGCAAATGGGTCTTTTTCATTGATACGATCGTAAAACATGATTCCGTTGATGTGGTCAATTTCATGTTGAACAACGATGGAGTTATAACCTTTAAGTTTGATACGGTGTTTTTCCCCATCCTTGTCAAAGTAGTCAACAGTAACGCGAGCATGGCGAACTACGTAGCCAGGCACGTTGCGGTCAACAGAGAGGCAACCTTCTCCTTCACCAAGAGCAGCGTCTTGAACAGAGTGAGAGACGATTTTTGGATTGTACATAATGGCTTGTAAGTCGTAGGCTTCCTGTGGAGTTTCGCCTTCTTCGACAATATTAGGTACCAAAACAGCGATAATGCGTTTTGAGATATCTAATTGAGGAGCAGCCAGTCCAACCCCACCGCGGAGTCCCAATTTTTCAGCCATGACAGGATCTTGGGAATGTTTAAGGAATTGCATCATCTTTTCGCCAAGGATGATTTCCTGATCAGATAAGGGGAAAGTAACTTCCTCAGCAACCGCGCGTAGAGTAGGATTCCCTTCACGGATAATATCGTTCATATCAATTAAGTGAGCAGCTTTTGTAATACGTTCTATTGCAGACATTTTCTCTCCTTTCATTACCTCTACATGATATCACAAAATGACAAGGATTGAAAGTATTACGGCATCGAGCTTATATAGAAAATGCCTAGCAGGTTCGATTCAGTTGTGAAAGAATTTCTTATCTGTGATATAATAAAAAGAAAAGGCTTGCATAAGAAAGTAGGGAGAATGAAGATGCAAAGAAGACAAGATAGAAATCAGCGTGGTTCAGCTTTTCGTTTTATGAGGGGGTTTGTAAACTTTTTTAGGAGTTATCGTAAGTGGAGTAATAAGGGATTTGTGGCCATACTCTTGCTAGCAGTTGCTTTATCAATGGGCTTGGTCTTGTTGTTTGAAAGTTTTCAAGGAATTCCCTTGACTAGTCAGAAAAAGGATACTGTTTCTCAAGAAGCTAATAAGACGAATCAAAATTCCAAAGATCAGGAAGAGGAAAAAACTGCTAGAATTATGGCCAACGGGGACCTCCTCTATCATATTCCCATCTATCGTTCTGCTTTAAAAGAAGATGGTACCTATGATTTTCATGAAAATTTTGATTATGTAAAACCATGGCTCAAACAAGCAGACTTGATTATAGGTGATTTTGAAGGTACTGTTAACAAGGATCACTATTTGGCAGGTTATCCCCTCTTTAATGCACCTGGCGAAGTTATGGATGCCATCAAGGATGCTGGTTATCAAGTGCTAGATTTGGCACATAACCATATCCTAGATTCACAAATAGAAGGTGTGGTCTCAACAGCAGATGCTATTGAGAAGGCAGGAATGACACCTATTGGAGTATATACGCATGAGTCCCGTGATCAAGCTCCACTGGTTATCAAGAAAGTGAACGGCATCAAGGTTGCACTTTTGGCCTATTCTTATGGATTTAATGGAATTGAGCAAAGTATTTCTCAAGAAGACTATAACCGCTATCTTTCAGACCTAAATGAAGATAATATGAAGGCTGAAATTGAACGAGCAGAGAAGGAAGCAGATATCACCATTATCATGCCTCAGATGGGTGTGGAGTATCGCTTGGAACCAACTGAAGAACAAAAAGTTCTTTATCACAAGATGATTGATTGGGGAGCGGATATTATCTTTGGAGGGCATCCTCACGTTGTAGAACCATCTGAAACAGTTGAAAAAGATGGGGATAAGAAACTCATTATCTATTCAATGGGGAACTTCATTTCCAATCAACGAATTGAAACCATGCAAGACGAAGAGAATGCTAAGTGGACAGAGCGTGGCGTGCTCATGGATGTGACCATTAAGAAAAAAGCAGGTAAGACGACAATCGAAACTGCCAAAGCGCATCCTTCTTGGGTAAACCGTACACCAAAAGGAACCTATTCTCCAGAAGGTTATCCACTCTTCCTTTACCAAACCTATATCTTAGAAGATTTTATCGAGGGTGGTAGTCATCGTGACCAGTTAGATGAAGCGACTAAGGAACGAATTGATACAGCCTATAAAGAAATGAACGAACATGTAGGATTGAAGTGGGACTAGCTTGAATCCAGAGGAAAGAAAATGACGATTAAAGTAATTGCGACAGATATGGATGGGACCTTGCTGGATGCTAGAGGCCAGCTTGATCTTCCACGCTTGGAAAAGATTTTAGATCAGTTGGATCAAAGGGGTATTCGTTTTGTCATCGCGACGGGGAATGAAATTCACCGCATGAGGCAACTACTGGAGCACTTGGTCGATCGAGTGGTTCTGGTTGTTGCAAATGGTGCTCGTATTTTTGAAAACAATGAACTGATTCAGGCTCAGACTTGGGATGATGCCATTGTCGACAAGGCTTTGGCTCATTTCAAGGATCGAGCGTGTCAGGACCAGTTTGTTGTAACGGGGATGAAGGGTGGTTTCGTCAAAGAAGGTACCATTTTTACAGATCTTGAAAGTTTTATGACTCCAGAAATGATTGAAAAATTCTATCAACGGATGCAGTTTGTGGATGAGTTAACCTCTGACCTCTTTGGTGGTGTGCTCAAGATGAGTATGGTTGTTGGTGAGGAACGGTTGAATTCGGTCTTGGAAGAAATCAATGATCTCTTTGATGGCCGTGTTCGGGCTGTATCGAGCGGCTATGGTTGCATTGATATCCTTCAAGCTGGGATTCATAAAGCATGGGGCTTGGAAGAATTACTCAAGCGTTGGGAATTGAACCCCCAACAAATTATGGCTTTTGGTGACAGTGAAAATGATGTTGAAATGCTTGAAATGGCTGGAATTGCCTATGCGATGGAAAATGCTGATGACAAGGCCAAAGCTGTGGCGACTGCTCTAGCCCCAGCCAACAGCCAAGGAGGAGTTTATCAAGTTTTGGAAAACTGGTTAGAAAAAGGAGAATGAAGTGGCAGTACAGTTATTAGAAAATTGGTTCCTAAAGGAACAAGAAAAAATCCAAACCAAGTATCGTCACTTAAATCAGGTTTCTGTTCTAGAGCCAGACATTCTTTTTATTGGGGATTCCATTGTCGAATATTATCCTCTACAGGAATTATTTGGGACTTCAAAGACAATTGTCAATCGAGGAATTCGTGGCTATCAGACAGGGCTGTTACTAGAGAATCTAGATGCGCATCTGTACGGTGGAGCAGTAGATAAAATTGTCCTTCTGATTGGGACAAATGATATCGGAAAAGATGTACCTGTGAATGAGGCTCTCAATAATCTTGAAGCTATCATTCAATCCATTGCTCGCGATTATCCATTGACAGAGATTAAATTGCTTTCCATTTTGCCAGTCAATGAGGGCGAGGAGTACAAGCAGACAGTCTATATCCGCACGAATGAAAAAATTCAGAAATGGAATCAAGCCTATCAAGAGCTTGCTTCTGCCTATATGCAGGTAGAATTTGTACCAGTTTTTGATAGTTTGACAGACCAGGCAGGCCAACTCAAAAAAGATTATACAACGGATGGGTTGCACCTTAGTGTTCCTGGTTATCAGGTTTTGACAAAATCTTTGAAAGACTATCTTTTGTAGTTAATTGCTTTCCTTTTTGCATTTTTGAGTTAGATAAGGTATAATGGTTTTATTGTCTTTTGGGGTCGTTACGGATTCGACAGGCATTATGAGGCATATTTTGCGACTCGTGTGGCGACGTAAACGCTCAGTTAAATATAACTGCAAAAAATAACACTTCTTACGCTCTAGCTGCCTAAAAACCAGCAGGCGTGACCCGATTTGGATTGCTCGTGTTCAATGACAGGTCTTATTATTAGCGAGATACGATCAAGTCTTGTCTAGCGGCTTGATAAGAGATTGATAGACTCGCAGTTTCTAGGCTTGAGTTATGTGTCGAGGAACTGTTAAACTAATACATAACCTATGGTTGTAGACAAATATGTTGGCAGGTGTTTGGACGTGGGTTCGACTCCCACCGGCTCCATTATTCCTTTGCATTCCTTGAAAAAACGTTGTTAAATCAACGTTTTTTGTTTTTGTCTTTGGTATTCTTTTGCAAAAAAAGAATACAACATTTTGTTGTATCCTAAATAT
>CAUQZY010000065.1:0-8284 GCA_963522395.1 uncultured Streptococcus sp. | reverse complement strand
AACCAGGTACATCGATATCGTAAAGAGTTGATGTCAATGTGAAGTGAGCAAATGGCACTTGGTAGCTACGGCTTGAGCGAACCAACCAGTTTTGCTCTGTCAACCATGCGTTTGGAATTGTTTCTTGCTGGTTGTTTTTAAGAACTTGTTGGAAAAGACCATAGTGGTAGTTAAGACCAACACCGTCACCGTTCAAACCAAGAGTCGCAATTGAGTCGATAAAGCAGGCAGCCAAACGTCCCAAACCACCATTACCAAGAGATGGTTCCAATTCAACTTCTTCAACTTCGATCAAGTCTTTACCTGCAGCAGCAAGTTCTTTTTTAACATCGTCGTAAAGACCAAGGTTGATCAAGTTGTTTGACAAAAGTTTACCAATCAAGAACTCAGCTGAGATGTAGTAAACTTTTTTCTTACCAGTATTAACTGGTTTTTTGCTACTTGCAAGCTTGCTGTAGTTAAGAAGAGCCAGGTAAAGCTCTTCATTGCTACATTCTGCAATGGTTTTATTGTAACGATTTTGTACAAATTCTTGTAGTGATAACATGTTTAAGGTGTCTCCTGATATTGTATTATTTCTTTAATTCTACCAAATTTTCATTGATTCGGCGATAGATTGTTGTCAAGTCAAGCAAGCCTTCCTCGACAGCTGGTGTCAATTGATCTTCAGTCATACGCCAAGACCAGTTTCCACCAAGGGTAGATGGGAAGTTCATACGAGCTGCCTCATCTAATTCTAGCAAATCTTGCATAGTTGCAATTGCCATGAAGCTAACTGATGAAAAGACTGTACGAAGCATAGCATGTGGCACTGTTTCGTATTCTTTACGGTTAGTGTAGCGAGCCATGTATTCACGAGTCGCATCATCGATCTCGTTACGGTACCAACCAAGGACCGTATTGTTATCGTGTGTTCCTGTGTACATAACTGAGTTAGCAGGTGCCAAGTGTGGGCTATCGATGCTTTCGTCTTCTGGGTTGAAGGCAAATTGAAGAATCTTCATTCCTGGGAAGCCAGTACGTTCACGCAATTCGATAACTTCATCAGTCATGAAGCCAAGGTCTTCTGCGATGATGTTTAACTCACCAAGTTCTTCCTTAACGGCTGCAAAAAGCTTGTAGCCAGGACCTTTGACCCACTCACCAGGTGCTGCTGTATCGGAACCAGCAGGGATTTCCCAGTAAGATTCGAAACCACGGAAGTGGTCGATACGAACGATATCGTAGATTTTGAAGCTTTCACGCAAGCGTTCAATCCACCATTTGTAGCCGTCTTTGTCCATTGCTTCCCAGTCATAGATTGGGTTACCCCAAAGCTGACCAGTTGCAGAAAACTCATCTGGTGGGCATCCTGCGATGCAAGTCGCCTTACCGTTGACATCTGTCTTGAAGAGATGTGGATTTGCCCACATATCGCTTGAATCTTCCGCTACGTAGATTGGCATGTCCCCAACGATTTCGATGTGGTTGTCGTTAGCGTAAGCTTTCAATTTCAACCATTGTTGGAAGAAGAAGTATTGAGTCACACGGTGGTAAACCAACTTGTCTGCCAATTGCTCACGGTAGCTTTCAAGTGCTGAAGCTTTACGAGCACGAGCATCTGCATCTGGCCATTCAGTCCAAGCAAGATTGTCAAAATGCTCTTTGATAGCCATATACTCTGCAAAGAGTTCAAGCCATGATTGGTTGTCTTGAGCAAATTTCTCAAAATCTTTAACATCTCCTACTTCCAAGAAACGTTTTACCGCTTTTTCTAAAAGAGGACGACGTGCATAGTAGATTTTAGCATAGTCAACTTCAGACGCATCACTACCAAAGTCAACCCCTTCAAGGTCACTTGCTTGCAACAAGCCTTGTTCCACCAAGATATCTAAATCGATAAAATGAGTGTTCCCTGCGAAGGCTGAGAAAGATTGGTAAGGAGAGTCTCCGTAACTAGTTGTTCCTAATGGAAGGATTTGCCAGTAACGTTGTTTTGTGCGAACCAAGAAATCAACGAAGTCGTAAGCACTTTTACCAAATGATCCGATTCCGTATGCTCCTGGAAGAGAAGAAATGTGCATCAACACACCACTTTGACGTTTTTTCATAATAAGCACCTCATGTGTTTATAGTTAGATATTACATTTTTACGAACGCAAACGTTTGCGCTATTACTTAGTATAGCTCATTTTCTTGATAAATGCAAGCGATTTTAAATAAATTTTTTGATTATTTTTTTAAAATTTTTTCTTCTTACTCGTATATATATCCTTTCAGGAAACAAAATAGGAATACGGGTTTCACTTATCTTATTAAGCAAAAATAAAGTGAGAACCCTCTCTGCTTTCCATTTGTAAATCAGGCAATCGTTTTCTCAACTTTTTTTAAATTTGAAACAAAACCGATTTTTGGGATTTTCTACTATTATATGATGATTAAGCGTTTACCTTTTTCTACAATTTTTTTAAATTTTTTACAAAAAACACTTGCAACCGCTTTCTGTTTGTGTTATACTAGTTCCATAAAGGAAAACGTTTGCGTTTCCTCATTATAAAATTTGTTATTCTTTAGGAGGAATACACTATGTCATCTAAATTCATGAAGAGCGCTTCTGTGCTTGGAACTGTTACACTTGCTAGCTTGCTTTTGGTAGCTTGTGGAAGCAAACCTGCTGAAAAAGCTGCTGATACTGGTTCATCTGAAGCGAAAGAAATCACTCTTTACGTCGAAGACCAATACAAAGCCTATGCTGAAACAGTTGCTAAAGCTTATAAAGAACAATCAGGAACAACAGTTAACATCAAATCTGGTGACCAAATGGGTGGGCTTGACAAACTTTCTCTTGACAACCAATCAGGTCAAGCTCCTGACGTTATGATGGCTCCATACGACCGTGTAGGTAGCCTTGGTACTGACGGACAACTTTCAGAAGTGAAATTGAGCGACGGTGCTAAAACAGATGATAAAACTAAATCTCTTGTAACAGCTGCTGACGGTAAAGTTTACGGTGCTCCTGCCGTTATCGAGTCACTTGTTATGTACTACAACAAAGACTTGGTAAAAGAAGCTCCAAAAACATTTGCTGACTTGGAAAACCTTGCTAAAGATAGCAAATACGCATTCGCTGGAGAAGATGGAAAAACTTCTGCTTTCCTAGCTGACTGGACAAACTTCTACTTTGCATACGGACTTCTTGCTGGTAACGGCGGTTACGTATTCGGACAAAACGGTAAAGACGCTAAAGACATCGGTCTTGCAAACGACGGCGCTATCAAAGGTGTAGAATACGCTAAAACTTGGTATGAAAAATGGCCTAAAGGTATGCAAGATACTGAAGGAGCTGGAAACCTAATCCAAACTCAATTCCAAGAAGGTAAAACAGCTGCTATCATCGATGGACCTTGGAAAGCTCAAGCCTTCAAAGACGCTAAAGTAAACTACGGTGTTGCAACTATCCCAACTCTTCCAAACGGAAAAGAATACGCTGCATTCGGTGGTGGTAAAGCTTGGATCATCCCATCAAGCACTAAGAACCTTGAAGCTGCTCAAAAATTTGTAGACTTCCTTGTTTCAACTGAACAACAAAAAGCCTTCTACGATAAAACTAACGAAATCCCAGCTAACACTGAAGCTCGTTCATACGCTGAAGGTAAAAACGATGAGTTGACAACAGCTGTTATCAAACAGTTCAAGAACGCTCAACCAATGCCAAACATCTCTCAAATGTCAGCTGTTTGGGACCCAGCTAAAACAATGTTGTTTGAAGCTGTAAGCGGTAAGAAAGATGCTAAAACAGCTGCTAACGATGCTGTAACATTGATCAAAGAAACAATCAAACAAAAATTTGGTGAATAAGAAATTTGTTCAAGGGGGGTGGAAATCAAATCCCCCTTTGAATTTATCAATAGAAAACATATATAGTTTATGTTTTAACTAGAAACCAGTATCCTATGAAAGGAGTTATTATGGAAAAGCAACAACCTAGTAAAGCAGCCCTGCTGTCTATCATTCCTGGGTTAGGACAGATTTACAATAAACAAAAAGCCAAAGGTTTTATCTTCCTTGGTGTAACCATCGTATTTGTCCTTTATTTCCTAGCACTTGCAGCCCCTGAATTGAGCAATCTTATCACTCTTGGTGACAAGCCAGGTCGTGATAATTCCCTCTTTATGCTGATTCGTGGTGCCTTCCATTTAATCTTTGTAGTTGTTTATGTACTCTTTTATTTCGCAAATATCAAAGATGCACATACAACTGCTAAACACATTAACAATGGTATACCAGTAGCACTTACCTTTAAAGAAATGGTCAAAGGAATCTATGAAAATGGCTTCCCTTACCTCTTGATCATTCCATCTTATGTTGCCATGACTTTTGCGATCATCTTCCCAGTTATCGTAACTTTGATGATTGCCTTTACTAACTATGACTTCCAACACTTGCCACCAAACAAATTGTTGGACTGGGTTGGTTTAACGAACTTTACGAACATCTGGAGTTTGAGTACCTTCCGTTCTGCCTTCGGTGCCGTTCTTTCTTGGACTATCATCTGGGCTTTAGCTGCCTCAACTTTACAGATCGTCATTGGTATCTTCACAGCTATCATTGCTAACCAACCATTTATCAAAGGAAAACGTATCTTTGGTGTTATTTTCCTTCTTCCTTGGGCTGTCCCAGCCTTCATCACTATCTTGACATTCTCAAACATGTTTAATGATAGTGTCGGTGCTATTAACACTCAAGTATTGCCAATCTTGGCTAAATTCCTTCCTTTCCTTGATGGTGCTCTTATTCCTTGGAAAACAGACCCAACTTGGACTAAGATTGCCTTGATTATGATGCAAGGTTGGCTTGGATTCCCATACATCTACGTTTTGACTTTAGGTATCTTACAATCTATTCCTAACGACCTTTACGAAGCAGCTTATATTGACGGTGCCAATGCTTGGCAAAAATTCCGCAACATCACTTTCCCAATGATCTTGGCTGTTGCAGCACCTACTTTGATTAGCCAATACACCTTCAACTTTAACAACTTCTCTATCATGTACCTCTTCAATGGTGGAGGACCTGGTAGTGTCGGAGGTGGAGCTGGTTCAACCGATATCTTGATCTCATGGATCTACCGTTTGACAACAGGTACATCTCCTCAATACTCAATGGCGGCAGCTGTTACCTTGATTATCTCTATCATTGTCATCTCAATCTCTATGATCGCATTCAAGAAACTACACGCATTTGATATGGAGGATGTCTAAGATGAATAACTCAATTAAACTCAAACGTAGACTGACTCAAACCCTTACTTACCTCTACTTAATTGGCCTATCAATCGTGATTATCTATCCACTGTTGATTACCATCATGTCAGCCTTTAAAGCAGGTAACGTCTCAGCCTTTAAACTAGATACTAATATCGACCTCAATTTTGATAACTTTAAAGGCCTCTTCACTGAAACCTTGTACGGTACTTGGTACCTCAATACTTTGATTATCGCCTTGATTACCATGGTTGTTCAAACAAGTATCATCGTCCTTGCTGGTTATGCCTACAGCCGTTACAACTTCTTGGCTCGTAAACAAAGTTTGGTCTTCTTCTTGATTATCCAAATGGTGCCAACCATGGCCGCTTTGACAGCCTTCTTCGTTATGGCACTTATGTTGAACGCCCTTAACCACAGCTGGTTCCTCATCTTCCTCTACGTTGGTGGAGGTATCCCGATGAATGCTTGGCTCATGAAAGGCTACTTCGATACAGTGCCAATGTCTCTAGACGAATCTGCAAAACTAGACGGTGCAGGACATTTCCGTCGCTTCTGGCAAATTGTTCTTCCACTTGTTCGCCCAATGGTTGCCGTACAAGCTCTCTGGGCCTTCATGGGACCTTTCGGGGACTACATCCTCTCTAGTTTCTTGCTTCGTGAGAAAGAATACTTTACTGTTGCCGTAGGTCTCCAAACCTTCGTTAGCAATGTGAAAAACATGAAGATCGCCTACTTCTCAGCAGGTGCTATCCTCATCGCCCTTCCAATCTGTATTCTCTTCTTCTTCCTACAAAAGAACTTTGTTTCAGGACTTACAAGTGGTGGCGACAAGGGATAATTTATCCCCGCCACCCTTTTTCATTTTATACTCTTCGAAAATCTCTTCAAACCATATCAGCTTTTATCTGCAACCTCAAAGCTGTTCTTTGAGCAGTCTACGGCTAGCTTCCTAGTTTTCTCTTTGATTTTCATTGAGTATTAGCGATTGTTACTGTAAGTAATATCCTTACAACAAGCAATTTATCCCCTAGACTTGAAATAAAGTACATTTCTCTATATAATAATACTCATATAGAAAACACCTTTTAGAAAGATACCTATGCTTCCATATCCATTTTCCTATTTTTCAAGTATTTGGGGATTTCGTAAGCCCCTGTCCAAACGTTTCGGACTCAACTGGTTTCAACTACTCTTTACCAGTATCTTCCTTATCAGCTTGTCTATGGTACCCATTGCCATCCAAAACAGCTCCCAGGAGACTTATCCGCTAGAAACCTTTATCGATAATGTCTATGAACCATTGACAGATGAGGTTGTCCAGGATCTCTCTGAGCATGTTGCAATTGTTGATGGTAAATTAACTTATACAGGAACAGCTAGTCAAGCCCCTTCTCTTTTAATCGGTCCAAGTCAAAGCAAGGAATTACCTAAGGACTTGCAACTGCATTTCGATACAAATGAGCTCGTCATCAGCAAGGAAAGTAAAGAACTGACCCGTGTCTCTTACCGAGCGATTGAGACTGAGAGTTTCAAAAGCAAAGACAGCTTGACCCAAGCGATTTCTAAAGACTGGTACCAGCAAAATCGTGTCTATATCAGTCTCTTCCTAGTTCTCGGTGCAAGCTTCCTCTTTGGTTTGAATTTCTTTATCGTCTCTCTAGGAGCGAGTCTTCTCCTTTATATCACTAAGAAATCACGCCTCTTTTCATTTAGGACCTTTAAAGAGTGCTACCATTTTATCTTGAACTGTTTAGGATTACCAACTCTGATTACGCTTATTTTGGGACTCTTTGGCCAAAATATGACAACCCTGATTACTGTACAAAACATTCTTTTTGTTCTGTATCTGGTCACTATCTTTTATAAAACGCATTTCCGTGATCCAGATTACCATAAATAGGAGATTTTTATGCCCGTTACGATTAAAGATGTGGCCAAGGCTGCTGGTGTTTCACCTTCAACCGTAACCCGTGTTATTCAAAACAAATCAACCATTAGCGACGAAACAAAAAAACGCGTTCGCAAGGCTATGAAGGAGCTCAATTACCACCCCAACCTCAATGCTCGTAGCTTGGTAAGTAGCTATACCCAAGTTATCGGCTTGGTGCTTCCTGACGACTCAGATGCCTTCTATCAAAATCCTTTCTTCCCATCTGTTCTCCGTGGTATCGCCCAAGTCGCCTCTGAAAACCACTACGCCATTCAGATAGCAACAGGTAAAGATGAAAAAGAACGCCTTAAAGCTATTTCACAAATGGTTTACGGTAAACGTGTGGATGGTTTGATTTTCCTTTATGCTGAAGAGGAAGATCCCTTGGTCAAATTGGTGGCTGAAGAGCAGTTCCCCTTCCTCATTCTAGGAAAATCCATTTCACCCTTTATCCCTCTTGTCGATAATGACAATGTCCAAGCTGGTTTTGATGCAACCGAATATTTCATCAAAAAAGGATGCAAACGAATTGCCTTTATCGGAGGTTCTAAGAAACTCTTCGTTACACAAGACCGTCTAACTGGTTACGAATCCGCACTCAAGCAATACAAACTGCCTCTTGATGACAATCTGACCTACTTTGCAAATGAATTTCTAGAGGAAAAAGGATATCAATTTAGTCAGCTTCTCTTTCAGCATGACCCACAAATCGATGCTATCATCACAACCGATAGTCTCCTAGCCGAAGGGGTCTGTGACTATATTTCTAAGTACCAACTGGATGTCCCTGTTCTCAGCTTTGACTCGGTCAATCCCAAGCTCAACTTGGCGGCCTATGTTGATATTAATAGCTTAGAACTTGGTCGTGTTTCTCTTGAAACTATCCTCCAGATTATCAACGATGCTAAAAGCAATAAGCAAATTTGTTACCGTCAGTTGATTGCCCACAAAATTATCGAAAAATAAAAACCAGCTCGAGCTGGTTTTTTTGGCTCTATAATATTTGTAGTGGGTAAATCCCCTATGGATATTATGGAGCCTATTTTTGTGTAGAAAAAAAGTCCCATAAGATCTATAATGAAAAGCAACCAAACCATCATTAGAAAGA
>CAUQZY010000064.1:0-8465 GCA_963522395.1 uncultured Streptococcus sp. | reverse complement strand
AAGATAAATGGATGAAAGAAAAAGAAGAATCCAATAAAAAAGCGCAAGAAGAACTTGCAAAACATGTGAAATAAGATAAAAAGAAGTTAGTTATTCGCTAACTTCTTTTACTTTCTCGAAAATGAATTGATGGCTACCTTCACTTTCAAAGATGATGAAGCTAATTTTTTGTAGAAAAAATCCTGAGTTTGTATTCTCAGGATTTTCTTCTTTCATCTCATTGTTGTGGTTGCTGTTGAACTTGTGGATTTTGTGGCGTTGGTTGGACAGCTTGACCAGCTTGTCCTTGATTAGGATCAGTTACTGGAGAGTTATTGGGTTGTTGACCAACAGTCGTACTTGCCTGTGTAGTTGAAGTTTCAGTTGTTGTAGAGGAATTTTCTACTGTTTGTTGTGTATCAGGAATATTCCATGTATTTCTGGCTCCGTTTTGGAATACGAACTGCCCGTTTCTATATAATCCCTCAGGCATTGTCCAATCTCCAGGATGGTCATCTTCTGATAGATACGATATCATTGAGCGATAAACTTTGGCAGCAACTAGGAAACCATCTCCAATGATTGGAGTTAAACGATTTGAGTATCCAGTCCATACAGCCATAGAATACTTACGAGTATAACCCACAAACATTTCATCTGGAGCTACGTAGCCAGTGTTCTTGATATACTTTTCAATTTCGTCGTCAGTATAGTTAGAAGTACCTGTCTTACCTGCTTGTGAAAGCCATGGTAGGTAGGCTCCACGTCCTGTTCCGTAAGTTAAAACAGTTTTCATCATTTCAGTCATCATATAGGCAGTAGTCTCTTTCATAGCTCGTGTACCAGCATCAGAAAATTCTTTTTCGCTACCATCACTAAAGACGATTTTATTGATATACATTGGTTTGTGGTAAATACCACCATTAGCAAAGGCGGCATAAGCAGCAGCCATTTTTTCACTACTTGCACCATATTTTTTGTTGGATTCAGTTGTATTACTTGAAATGGCATTTGCATAGTGTATGCTTGGATAGTCAATACCTAATCCATTGAGGAAAGTTTTTGCTTTGTCTAAACCAACCTTATTAAGAGTTTCAACTGCTGTGACATTACGTGACTGTTGAAGTGCATACTGAAGTGTAATATTTCCAAAGTAACCATGATCCCAGTTGTAGACTGGAGTATCAGTACCAGGATAGTTATAAGGAACATCATGTACAATAGACGCAGTAGAGTCATAGACTCCATATTCTAAAGCGGGAGCATAGTCAGTGATTGGTTTCATAGTAGAACCCCAGTCACGGTTGGTTTCAACGGCTTGGTTGATTCCGAAAGATATATTACTTGATTGGTGACGGGCACCTAACTGAGCAATGACTTTACCATTTGTTACATCCACGATAGTGGAAGCTACTTGAAGTTCATCATCTGGATAAGCAACGTACTCATCTGTATTATAAACATCCCAAAGTCTCTGTTGAACATTTTTGTCGACATTAGTATAGACTTCCATACCTGTGGTAAGAAGGTTGTAGCCCGTTTCTTGTTCGACTTGGTCGATTACTTCTTTGAGGTAGTTGTCCATATAGACTGGGTAACTATTGGCTGACTTCAAGCTTTGAAGACCGTCAGTGATAGGCGTATTAATAGCTTTTTCGTAATCTTCTGCACTGATATATTTCTGTCCCTTCATTTCTGAAAGTACCAAGTTACGACGCTCTAGAGCAGCTTCTGGGTGGGAATATGGATCATATTGGTTTGGTGCTTGAGGCATTCCGGCTAGGAGTGCTAACTGTGGCAAACTTAAATCCTTCAAGTCTTTTCCATAGTAATTTTCGGCTGCGGTTTGCATTCCATAGTTACCGTTAGACATGTAGACTTTGTTGATGTAGTAGGTCAGGATTTCTTGCTTGGTTGCTTTTTGCTCTAATTGAACGGCTAGCCAAGCTTCTTGAGCTTTACGTGACAAGGTTTGATCAGCAGTTGAAGTAGAGAAATAAGTTAATTTAATCAATTGCTGAGTCAAGGTTGAAGCTCCTTGGAGCCCTCCTTGTCCTTGGAGGTTTCTCAATGCAGCTCCTATGATACGAATAGTATCAACCCCTCTATGATCAAAGAAACGGTGGTCTTCGATAGAGACGATGGCCTTGACCAAATCAGTAGGGATCTCATTGGCTTGAGCATTTACGCGACGTTCAGATCCAAGGTCAGCAATCAGTTCGTTCTTATTGTCATAAATCTTGCTAGAGGTTGTCGCAACTAATTTACTTTCAGATAAGGCTGGAGCCTTGCTAACAAAGTAGAGGAAGACCCCTCCACCTAATAGAAATAATGCGATAAATAAGGTAAGGAATGTAATTCCAATGTATTTTAAGAATCGCAGAATAGTTTGTTTATTCATCTTGTTTTACCACCTAGTAAAAGTTCTTTGATAATATCGAGATAAGGAATTTGAGGGAAAGCTCCGTGCTTTACTAAATATCCGTATTCTTGAATATATCTAAGTGGCATTGATTTTTGACCCTTATCTTGATGATAAAAGCGAATCAAATCAAGTGCCGGCAACAAATAAGTTTCTTGTTGAGAAGAAAAATGAAGCAGTACGAAGCAAATGCCCTGCTGTTCTAGAACCTGTTCCATATGTTGAATCTGGTGAGGATGGAAGTTCTTCATTGGAATAGCATTTTTTTGTCGCGTTTCCTTGGCTTCAAAGTCAATGTAATGCCCTCGATACACGCCAGAGTAATCGGTTGTGGAAGCTTGTCTAAAATAGGCTTCTACAATCTTGGCCCGACTCCGTTGAGGATAGTCTACTCGAACAATCTGAACAGGAGTTGGTTTTTTATGGATAACTGCCATTCCATGAGTCAGATAGTAGTCGTTGGTAGCGTTAATCATCTTTTCAAAAGTCATTCCTCGATTTGCGAAATTTTTGGGTTGAGAAAGAGATGCTTGACTTTTTTTGGATGAAATTTTATGAGGATAGTTGACCATATTTCTCCTTATTGGTACAATAACATCACTCTATTATACCATAATTTTACACAGAAAGGGTTAAAAATGACTACAGCTTTGGTTTTAGGATATTCTGCTTTTGATTTGGGTTTGTTTAACGAAAAGGATGTCAGGTTAAAAGTTATAAAGAAATCGATTCGAAGGGATTTAGAAAGTTTAGCAGAAGAGGGGCTTAAATGGCTGGTATTTACAGGGACTTTAGGCTTTGAATATTGGGTTCTAGATGTTGCTCAGGAGATGAAGACTGAATACGGTTTCCAGTTGGCCACCATTTTTCCTTTTGAAACCCATGGGGAAAATTGGAATGAAGGCAATCAGATGAAACTGAGCCGTTTTAAGCAGGTAGACTTTGTCAAATATGCTTATCCTCGCTATGAACACAAGGGGCAGTTAAGAGATTACCAGCAGTTTTTACTGGCAAATACTGATTTAGCCTATTTTTTCTATGATCCAGAAAATGAGACCAAATTAAAATTTATGGACAACTTGATGACAAATCAGGAAGGTTATCGCATAAAAAGGCTAACCTTTGAAGACTTAAATGAGCTAGCAGAAAATTTTTCTGAAAAGTAAGCCTTTGACCTTGATTTTTGTTTGCTTTTTTTTATATAATAATACTATTAGAAACCGAGAATGGAGAGAGAGATGGCAAGTATTATTTTTACAGCAAAAGACATTTTTGAGCAAGAGTTTGGACGTGAAGTTCGTGGATATAGTAAGGTTGAAGTTGATGAATTTTTGGACGATGTCATCAAGGACTATGAAACTTATGCTGCCTTGGTCAAGTCTCTCCGTCAGGAAATTGCGGATTTGAAGGGAGAATTAGCTCGCAAACCTGAATCTGCACCAGTTCAAGCAGAACCACTTGAAATGACAGCTACAAGTTCTATGACAAATTTTGATATTTTAAAACGTCTAAATCGTCTTGAGAAAGAAGTATTTGGTAAACAAATTTTAGATAATCTAGATTAATTGATTATCTATCGAGTACATAAGTGCAATTTTTGGATAATCGCGTGAAGAGAATTTCTTTTCATGAGGAAAGTCCATGCTAGCACAGGCTGTGATGCCTGTAGTGTTTGTGCTAGGCGAAACCATAAGCCTAGGGACGAGAAATCGTTACGGCAGTTGAAATGGCTAAGTCCTTGGATAGGCCAGAGTAGACTTGAAAGTGCCACAGTGACGGAGTCTTTCTGGAAACAGAGAGAGTGGAACGCGGTAAACCCCTCAAGCTAGCAACCCAAATTTTGGTCGGGGCATGGAGTGCACGGAAACGAACGTAGTACTCTGACTGCTATCAGCTAGAGCTGTTAGTGGTAGACAGATGATTATCGAAGGAAGTGGTCCTAGTCACTTCTGGAACAAAACATGGCTTATAGAAAATTGCATATAGGTTGGGGCTGAGAAATTTTCTCAACCTCATTTTTTAAAGTGGACATATAGAAAGGTCTTGTAAGACTGTAAAATGAAAAAAGAATTTAATTTAATTGCAACTGCGGCAGCAGGTCTTGAAGCTGTTGTGGGACGAGAAGTGCGAGAGTTGGGCTACGATTGTCAGGTTGAAAATGGACGTGTGCGTTTTCAAGGAGACGTGAGAGCTATTATCGAAACCAACCTCTGGCTTCGGGCAGCAGATCGTATCAAAATTATCGTAGGAACCTTTCCAGCTAAGACTTTTGAGGAACTGTTTCAGGGAGTTTTCGCTTTAGATTGGGAACATTATTTACCGCTTGGGGCTCGGTTCCCGATTTCAAAAGCCAAATGTGTTAAGTCCAAACTTCACAATGAACCCAGTGTTCAGGCTATTTCTAAGAAAGCTGTTGTCAAGAAATTGCAAAAACACTATGCTCGTCCAGAAGGTGTTCCTCTGATGGAGAATGGCCCAGAGTTTAAGATTGAGGTTTCTATTCTAAAGGATGTGGCAACTGTCATGATTGATACGACAGGATCTAGCCTCTTTAAACGTGGTTATCGCACCGAAAAAGGTGGCGCTCCTATCAAGGAAAATATGGCAGCAGCCATTTTGCAACTTTCTAACTGGTATCCAGACAAGCCTTTGATTGATCCGACATGTGGTTCGGGGACCTTCTGCATTGAGGCTGTTATGATTGCTCGAAAGATGGCTCCAGGACTTCGTCGCTCTTTTGAATTTGAGGAATGGAACTGGGTCAGTGATCGTTTGATCCAAGAAGTGCGCACAGAAGCGGCCCAAAAGGTGGATCGTGAACTGGAACTGGATATTATGGGATGTGATATTGATGCTCGCATGGTGGAGATTGCTAAGGCTAATGCTCAGGCAGCTGGTGTTGCAGGAGATATTACCTTTAAGCAGATGCGCGTGCAGGATTTGCGTTCTGATAAAATCAACGGTGTGATTATCTCCAATCCGCCTTATGGTGAACGTTTATCAGATGATGCAGGGGTGACCAAGCTTTATGCTGAGATGGGTGAGGTTTTTGAACCTCTCAAGACTTGGAGCAAGTTTATCCTAACTAGTGATGAAGCCTTTGAAAGCAAGTATGGTAGCCAAGCGGACAAGAAGCGTAAACTGTATAACGGAACCCTGAAAGTGGATCTGTATCAATATTTTGGTCAGCGTGTTAAACGTCAGGAAGTAAAGTAGGAAGGTAAACTCATGACTAAGAAAAGACGGGATCGTCATAAAAAAGAAGGCCAAGAACCGCGATTTGATTTTGATGAAGCAAAAGAGTTAACAGTTGGTCAAGCTATTCGTAAAAATGAAGAAGTAGAAGCAGGGGTCTTGCCTGAAGATTCCATTTTAGATAAGTATCTCAAGCAACACAAAGATGAAATTGAGGCAGATAAGTTTGAGACTCGCCAATACAAAAAGGAGGAATTAGTCGAAACGCAGAGTTTGGATGATCTTATCCAAGAGATTCGGGAGGAGACAGCTGTTGAGCCTACGATAGTAGAGAATGATTTCATCCAGTTTGATGACTTAGAATCTACACCAGTGACAGAAACTCCTTTTGATGAGGAATTTGACACTGAGGAGGCAGTCGAAACAGAGTATCCAATGGTAGATAGTGAAGATGGGCAAAGCTTTAAGAAACAGATTCTTTATGGCTTGTTAGCTGCCCTAGGAATTCTTATTATTGGAACTGGTTATTATGTTTATCGTCAAGTGGATCGTTCGACCAAGGAAATTCAGACTTCTCAATCAACCACAAACTCGCAGGCAGAAGTGGAAGAATTTAATAATTTATATGATGCCTTCTACACAGATAGCAACAAAACGGCTTTAAAAAATAGCCAGTTTGATAAACTGACTCAACTTAAAACATTACTTGATAAGCTGGAAGGTAGTCGTGAACATACGCTTGCCAAATCGAAATATGACAGCTTAGAAAAGCAAATCAAGGCTATTCAAGAAGTCAATGCACAATTTGAGAAGCCAGCTATTGTGGATGGTGTCTTGGATACCAATGCCAAAGCCAAATCGAATGCTAAATTTACAGATATTAAAACTGGGAATACGGAGCTTGATAAATTGCTAGATAAGGCTATTAGCCTTGGTAAGAGCCAGAAAACAAGTACTTCTAGCTCAAGTTCAAGTCAAACTAGCAGCTCTAGTCAAGCAAGTTCAAATACTACTAGTGAGACCAGTCCAAGTAGCTCAAATGCGGCCTCAACTGAGACTAGAAGTTCTCGTAGTGAAGTCAATATGGGCGTATCAAGTGCAGGAGTTGCTGTTCAAAGAAGTGCCAGTCGTGTTTCTTACAATCAGTCTGCTATTGATGACAGTAACAACTCTGCTTGGGATTTCGCGGATGGCGTTTTGGAACAAATTTTAGCGACTTCACGCTCACGTGGTTATATCACTGGTAACCAATACATCCTTGAACGTGTCAATATCGTTAATGGCAATGGTTATTACAACCTCTACAAGCCAGATGGAACCTATCTCTTTACCCTTAACTGTAAGACAGGATACTTTGTTGGAAATGGTTCTGGACATGCGGATGACTTGGACTACTAAGCAGTCGTTACAAAATTCTTTCTTTTCAAAAGTAAAAATGATAAAATAAAACAAATTAAACAAGAGGAGTGTCAAATGACAAAAGCTAACTTTGGTGTCGTAGGTATGGCCGTAATGGGTCGTAACCTTGCCCTTAATATTGAATCTCGTGGTTACACAGTTGCTATCTACAACCGTAGTAAAGAAAAAACTGAAGATGTAATTGCTTGCCATCCTGAAAAGAACTTTGTACCAAGCTATGACGTTGAAAGTTTTGTAAACTCAATCGAAAAACCTCGTCGTATCATGCTCATGGTTCAAGCTGGACCTGGTACAGATGCTACTATCCAAGCCCTTCTTCCACACCTTGACAAGGGTGATATCTTGATTGACGGAGGAAACACTTTCTACAAAGATACAATCCGTCGTAATGAAGAATTGGCAAACTCAGGTATCAACTTTATCGGTACTGGGGTTTCTGGTGGTGAAAAAGGTGCCCTTGAAGGTCCTTCTATCATGCCTGGTGGACAAAAAGAAGCCTACGAATTGGTTGCGGATGTTCTTGAAGAAATCTCAGCTAAAGCACCAGAAGATGGCAAACCATGTGTGACTTACATCGGTCCTGATGGAGCTGGTCACTATGTGAAAATGGTCCACAACGGTATCGAGTATGGTGATATGCAATTGATCGCAGAAAGCTATGACTTGATGCAACACTTGCTAGGCCTTTCTGCAGAAGATATGGCTGAAATCTTTACTGAGTGGAACAAGGGTGAATTGGACAGCTACTTGATTGAAATCACAGCTGATATCTTGAGCCGTAAAGACGATGAAGGTCAAGACGGACCAATCGTAGACTACATCCTTGATGCTGCAGGTAACAAGGGAACTGGTAAATGGACTAGTCAATCATCACTTGACCTTGGTGTGCCATTGTCACTCATCACTGAGTCAGTATTTGCACGTTACATTTCAACTTACAAAGAAGAACGTGTACATGCTAGCAAGGTTCTTCCAAAACCAGCTGCCTTCAAATTTGAAGGAGACAAGGCTGAGTTGATTGAAAAAATCCGTCAAGCCCTTTACTTCTCAAAAATCATTTCATACGCACAAGGTTTTGCGCAATTGCGTGTAGCTTCTAAAGAAAACAACTGGAACTTGCCATTTGCAGACATCGCATCTATCTGGCGTGATGGCTGTATCATCCGTTCTCGTTTCTTGCAAAAGATTACAGATGCTTACAACCGTGATGCAGACCTTGCTAACCTTCTTTTGGATGAGTACTTCTTGGATGTTACTGCTAAGTACCAACAAGCAGTGCGTGATATCGTAGCTCTTGCTGTTCAAGCTGGTGTGCCAGTGCCAACTTTCTCAGCAGCTATTACTTACTTTGATAGCTATCGTTCAGCTGACCTTCCAGCTAACTTGATCCAAGCGCAACGTGACTACTTTGGTGCCCACACTTACCAACGTAAAGACAAAGAAGGAACAT
>CAUQZY010000063.1:0-8512 GCA_963522395.1 uncultured Streptococcus sp. | reverse complement strand
AGGATATCAAAAAGCTGGCTAAAAAACTCCATTTTGAACCTACAAAGAAAACACTTGAACAGCTATTTTCAAACCCAATCAAGTCTCCTCAAATCACAAACAATCCTAGCAATGGAGCACTGGGTGACATTCATCAGATTCAAAAATCCTATCGTTTATTGAGTCAAATTTTAGAAGAATTATCTAAAGAATTTCACCTACAGATTGAAAATCGCGAAGAATTGATTTGGCTCCTCCACTATACTGCCCAAGCTGATTTTCTACACCCACTTAGCAGCAAGTCTCTTGAAAAACAGAAGGCTCTACTTTTAACCAATTATCAAAAAGAATTTCCAAAACTATTTGAAGTAAGTCAACACAAATTCCAATCTTACCTGACTGAAATGGGGCTAGAAAATCACCCAAGTAAGCTACAAGAACTTGTCTACACCTTTTCTATCCAAGGGCAGCGAATTTTAGTCCAATTACTTCAAAAACTTCCCAAAATTCGTGTTTTGGTCATTAGTCATCTAGATAGTGAGCACGCACAAAACCTAATTGACACCCTTGCCCACTACGGTAACAATCTCTATCTATTTGACCCTTGGGAAAAGTCCAGTATCTCTTCCTCGATTTTCAATCAAATTTCGCACGATATTGTTATCACCACCTTCCCTGTTTCCAACTGTCCGAAACCCATTATTTGTAGTCGAAATCTTTCTACTGCAGAACTATTTCACCACCTCCATCTTTTGGGTTCACAAATTCATAAAGAAAGACTAGCTTAGTCGTAACAGAAAACCTGTTGCGATTTTCTTTTGTTTCAATTTTAAGAAAACGCTTGCATATTGTTTTACTACATGCTATACTGATATAGAAATTTATTGATTGGAGAATCATCATGAGAAAAACACCAGCTCAAACTGAGAAAAAAATGGTCTACAGCATCCGTTCCCTCAAAAATGGAACTGGTTCTGTCCTTATCGGCGCAAGCTTTGTCCTACTTGCCATGGCTACACCAACTATCTCAGCCAACGAAAATACTACAACCACTAACGCAAGTAATAGTGAAGCTACTACTGCCCTTGCCCAACCTCTTACTGATACAGCAACGAGCACTGGTAAGAACGAAAGTAATATTTCTTCGCCTAAAAATGCAAACGCTTCCCTAGAGAAAAAAGAAGAACAACCTGCAACAGAGGCAACCACTCCTGCTGCAACTCCCGCCGATTTAGCACCACAAACCGGACAAGATCGTTCAAGCGAACCAACTACTTCTACTACGACTGAAACTAAGGCAGAAGAGCCAATCGAAGACAATTACTTCCGTATCCACGTCAAAAAACTTCCTGAAGAAAACAAGGATACTCAAGGACTATGGACTTGGGACGATGTTGAAAAACCTTCTGAAAACTGGCCTAACGGAGCTTTGTCCTTTAAGGATGCCAAAAAAGATAACTACGGCTACTACCTAGATGTCAAATTAAAGGGAGAACAAGCCAAGAAAATTAGCTTCCTCATCAATAATACAGCTGGAAAAAATCTAACCGGCGATAAATCGGTAGAAAAACTGGCACCAAAGATGAATGAGGCTTGGTTAAACCAAGATCACAAGGTTTTCTCTTACGAGCCACAACCTGCAGGAACTATTCGCGTCAACTACTACCGTACAGATGGCAACTATGACAAGAAATCTCTCTGGTACTGGGGAGATGTGAAAAATCCAAGTAGTGGTGAATGGCCTAACGGAACAGACTTTATGGCTACAGGCAAATATGGTCGCTATATCGATATTCCACTCAAAGATGCAGCTAAAGATCTTGGATTTTTATTACTAGACAGAAAGAAACAAGGAGACGATGTGAAAATCCGTAAAGAAGATTATAAATTCACAGATTTGAAAAATCATAGCCAAATTTTCCTAAAAGATGATGACGAAACCATCTACACCAACCCCTACTATGTGCACGATATCCGCATGACAGGAGCTCAACACGTAGGAACTTCTAGCATTGAAAGTAGTTTTTCAACACTTGTCGGTGCTAAAAAAGAAGATATCCTGAAACACTCCAACATCACTAATCATCTAGGAAACAAAGTAACTATCACTGATGTTACAATCGATGAGGCTGGTAAGAAAGTGACCTACAGCGGAGATTTCTCTGACACAAAACATCCTTATACCGTGAGCTACAACTCTGACAAATTCACTACCAAAACAAGCTGGCGCCTGAAAGATGAGACTTACAGCTATGATGGTAAACTTGGAGCTGAACTCAAAGAAGAAGGAAAACAGGTTGATTTGACCCTCTGGTCACCAAGTGCTGATAAGGTTTCTGTTGTTGTCTACGACAAGAATGACCCTGAAAAAGTAGTTGGAACTGTCGCTCTTGAAAAAGGGGAAAGAGGAACTTGGAAACAAACTCTAGATAGCACAAACAAACTAGGCATCACAGATTTCACTGGCTACTATTATCAATACCAAATCGAGCGTCAAGGTAAAACTGTTCTTGCACTCGATCCTTACGCTAAATCCCTCGCTGCTTGGAATAGTGACGATGCTAAGATTGACGATGCCCATAAAGTGGCTAAAGCTGCCTTTGTAGATCCAGCTAAACTAGGACCTCAAGACTTGACTTATGGTAAGATTCGCAACTTCAAATCGCGCGAAGATGCTGTCATCTATGAAGCTCATGTGCGTGACTTCACTTCAGATCCTGCCATCGCAAAAGATTTGACTAAGCCATTTGGTACCTTTGAAGCCTTTATCGAAAAACTAGACTACCTCAAAAACTTGGGTGTAACCCACATCCAGCTCCTTCCAGTCTTGTCTTACTACTTTGTCAATGAATTGAAAAACCATGAACGCTTGTCTGACTATGCTTCAAGCAACAGCAACTACAACTGGGGATATGACCCTCAAAACTACTTCTCATTGACTGGTATGTATTCAAGCGATCCTAAGAATCCAGAAAAACGAATCGCAGAATTCAAAAACCTCATCAACGAAATCCACAAACGTGGCATGGGAGCCATCCTGGACGTAGTGTATAACCATACAGCCAAAGTCGATATCTTTGAAAATTTGGAACCAAACTACTATCACTTTATGGATGCCGATGGAACACCTCGAACTAGCTTTGGTGGTGGACGTTTGGGGACAACTCACTATATGACCAAACGCCTCCTAGTTGATTCTATCAAGTATCTAGTGGATACCTACAAAGTTGATGGATTCCGTTTCGATATGATGGGAGACCATGATGCCGCTTCTATCGAAGAAGCTTACAAGGCTGCACGCGCCCTCAATCCAAACCTCATCATGCTGGGTGAAGGTTGGAGAACCTATGCTGGTGATGAAAATATGCCTACTAAAGCTGCTGACCAAGATTGGATGAAACATACCGATACTGTCGCTGTCTTCTCAGATGACATCCGTAACAACCTCAAATCTGGTTATCCAAATGAAGGTCAACCTGCTTTTATCACAGGTGGCAAACGTGATATCAACACTATCTTCAAAAATCTCATTGCTCAACCAACCAACTTTGAAGCAGACAACCCTGGAGATGTCATCCAATACATCGCCGCCCATGATAACTTGACCCTCTTTGACATCATCGCTCAGTCTATTAAAAAAGACCCAAGCAAGGCCGAGAACTATGCTGAAATCCATCGTCGTTTACGACTTGGAAATCTCATGGTCTTAACAGCTCAAGGAACTCCATTTATCCACTCTGGTCAGGAATATGGTCGCACCAAACAATTCCGTGACCCAGCCTACAAGACTCCAGTAGCAGAAGACAAAGTTCCAAACAAATCTCACTTATTGCGTGATAAGGACGGCAATCCATTTGACTATCCTTACTTCATCCATGATTCTTACGATTCTAGCGATGCTATTAACAAGTTTGATTGGACTAAGGCTACAGATGGAAAAGCATATCCTGAAAATGTCAAGAGCCGTGACTATATGAAAGGGTTGATTGCCCTTCGTCAATCTACAGATGCCTTCCGACTTAAGAGTCTTAAAGATATCAAGGACCGTGTCCACCTCATCACTGTTCCAGGACAAAATGGTGTGGAAAAAGAAGATGTAGTGATTGGCTACCAAATCACTGCTCCAAACGGAGATATCTACGCAGTCTTTGTCAATGCGGACGAAAAAGCTCGCGAATTTAATTTGGGAACTGCCTTTGCACATCTAAGAAATGCTGAAGTTCTAGCAGATGAAAACCAAGCAGGACCAGTTGGAATTGCCAACCCGAAAGGACTTGAATGGACTGAAAAAGGCTTGAAATTGAATGCCCTTACAGCTACTGTTCTTCGAGTCTCTCAAAACCGTCCAGCTATGGAAGAAAAACCAGAATTTGACCTTTCTAGCTTAAAACAAGAACACGGTCAAAGTAACGGCCAAGACAATATGTCAAACCGATCAAACAAACCTGAACATCAAAATTCAGATCCAGCTCCACAAACTAAACCTGATTCTGCAAAACCAGATGAAAAAGTAGCTGATGCAGAAGATAAACCTAGCCAAGCTCCAACTGATTCACAAACTACACAAGTTTCACAACCAGCACAAGAAGCACAAGCATCATCTGTAAGTGAAGCTATTCAAAACGGAGCTGTAGAAAACTCTAGCAAGGAAAATATACCTGCAACCCCAGCTAAACAAGCTGAACTTCCAAATACAGGAACCAAAAACGATCACAAACTCCTGTTGGCAGGAATCAGCCTCCTTGCCCTTCTAGGTCTCGGGTTCTTGCTAAAAAACAAAAAAGAGAACTAAACTAGCCCTCCTATAGAAAAATCCCCCAAGCATTAAGTCTAGGGGGATTATTTTTTGTACAATATTTGTGGTTATAATACATTTGATTAGTATTTTTTATTAAACCTCTTTCATGGCAAAGTAAGCCCGGACTCTGGGTGCTACTTGTGTTCCGAAGAGTTCAATAGCTCTTAGAACTTGTTCATGAGGCATAGAACCAAGCGGTAGATGGAGCATGAAGCGGTCCAAACCTAAATCCTCTATCATGCGAATCAATTTTTCTGCCACCTGATCTGGATTACCCACAAACATAGCACCATTTGGCCCAACTTGCTCCAAATATTGCTCATAACGCAACTCCTGCCAATGCGGACGGTCTTTGGAAATAGCATCCACCACTTGCTTGGTTGGATGGAAATAATCTTTCACCGCCTGCTCGCCATCTTCAGCAATCCAACCCCAAGAATGGGCTCCAACCTTTAGTTCATGACTGGCATGACCCGCTTCGCTCCCAATCTCACGATAAGCCTGAATCAACTTTTTAAAATAACGAGGGTTACCACCAATAATGGCATAGACAATCGGTAGGCCTGCCTGAGCAATCTTCACTGTTGATTCGACATGACCACCTGTCGCTATCCACAAGGGTAATTTGTCCTGAACTGGACGAGGATAAACTTCTTGGCCAGAGATTGTTTGAGTCAATCGCCCTTTCCAGTCTAGCCTTGTCTTTTCATTGACTAACTGGAGCAAGTCTAATTTCTCATCAAAAAGGGCTTCGTAGTCTTTCAAATCATATCCAAACAAGGGGAAAGATTCCGTGAAAGAACCCCTTCCAGCCATAATCTCCGCACGTCCATTTGACAAAGCATCGATAGTGGCATATTGTTGGAACAAACGAATCGGGTCCATGCTCGAGAGAATGCTGACTGCACTGGTCAAACGGATTTTCTTGGTATTGACTGCCCCAGCTGCCAGAACAATCTCTGGCACAGATACTGCAAAATCCGCTCGATGGTGCTCACCAATCCCATATACATCCAAACCAACCTTGTCAGCTAGCTCAATCTCTGCCAGCAACTGGCGAATACGTTCGGCATGACTGTAAGTTTGCCCAGTCCCTTCAAGCTCCGTTGTTTCCCCAAATGTTGAAATTCCCAATTCTACCATTGTGATTCTCCCTGTCTATTTCCGTCCTTCAATTTGAAAAATTATTCTAACACGAATCTTGAGTACAAGCAACCGATTTGCTCACAAGAAAAAGCCTAGATAAACTAGACTTTTTAAGCTTATTCTACCGTTACTGACTTAGCGAGGTTACGTGGTTTATCCACATCAAGGCCACGGTGTAGAGTTGCAAAGTAAGCGATCAATTGCGTTGGTACGACCATTGAGATTGGCGAGAGGTAAGGGTGTACAGTCGTAAGGACGATATCGTCTGTATCTTTAGCAACATTTTCTTCTGCGATAGTGAGGACTTTGGCACCACGAGCTGCCACCTCTTGGATATTTCCACGAGTGTGGTTGGCAAGAACTGGATCTGACAAGAGGGCCAAGACTGGTGTTCCTTCTTCAATCAAGGCAATGGTACCGTGCTTAAGTTCTCCAGCCGCAAAGCCTTCACACTGGATATAAGAAATCTCTTTGAGTTTGAGACTTGCTTCCATAGCTACATAGTAATCTTGACCACGTCCGATATAAAAGGCGTTGCGAGTTGTTTCAAGAAGCTCACGAACCTTGGCTTCGATGGTTTCTTTCTCTGAAAGAGTTGATTCGATAGACTGAGCTACGATTGACAACTCATGAACTAAATCAAATGCTTGCGCTTTGGCATTGCCATTTGCTTCTCCGACTGCTTTTGCAAGGAATGCAAGGGCTGCAATTTGTGCTGTATAGGCTTTAGTTGATGCCACGGCAATTTCAGGACCCGCGTGAAGAAGCATAGTATGGTTAGCTTCACGTGACAGAGTTGATCCTGGCACATTTGTCACTGTCAAACTTGGGATTCCCATTTCATTAGCCTTGACCAAAACCTGACGGCTATCCGCTGTTTCACCAGACTGACTGATAAAGATGAAGAGTGGTTTCTTGCTGAGAAGTGGCATACCATAGCCCCACTCAGATGAAATTCCAAGTTCAACTGGCGTATCTGTCAATTCTTCCAACATCTTCTTAGAAGCAAATCCTGCGTGGTAAGATGTTCCAGCTGCAAGGATGTAGATGCGATCTGCATCTTGAACAGCCTTAATGATAGCTGGGTCTACGACAACTTGACTAGCCTCATCTGTGTAGGCTTGGATGAGCTTACGCATAACCGTTGGTTGCTCATCAATTTCTTTAAGCATGTAGTAAGGGTAAGTTCCCTTACCGATATCTGACAAGTCTAGTTCAGCAGTGTAGCTAGCACGCTCACGACTATTACCATCATAGTCTTGGACTTCCACGCTATCCGCCTTGACGATTACCAACTCTTGGTCATGAATTTCCATGTACTGGTTGGTTTCACGAATCATAGCCATGGCATCTGAGCAGACCATGTTATAGTCTTGTCCAAGACCAATCAAAAGTGGTGATTTATTCTTAGCCACGTAGATAACGTCAGGGTCTTGTGAGTCAACCAAGGCAAAGGCATAAGAACCACGGATGATGTGAAGAGCTTTTTTGAAGGCTTCAAGAACTGAGAGACCTTCTTCTTCCGCAAATTTTCCAATCAAGTGAACGGCGATTTCTGTGTCTGTTTGCCCCTTGAAGTGGTGACCTGCAAGGTATTCTTCCTTGATTTCAAGGTAGTTCTCAATCACCCCATTGTGAACCAAGACAAAACGTTCTGTCTCAGAGCGGTGTGGGTGAGCATTGTCTTCCGTTGGTTTCCCATGAGTTGCCCAACGAGTATGTCCGATACCAGTTGTTCCCTCAACACCAGCTGTCTTAGCAGACAATTCTGCAATACGACCGACAGCCTTGACTAGGTGATTTTCAGCACCACCTAGGACAAAAATTCCCGCAGAATCATAGCCACGGTATTCGAGCTTTTCAAGCCCTTGAATCAAAATATCAGTTGCATTTGTGTTTCCAACAACACCAACAATTCCACACATAGTATATACGACACAGACCAGCTGTGCTTTCCCCTTAAAATTGGTATAGTCTAATTCCTCTTTTATAGAATCAGCAAAAACAGTATATACTTGTTTCTTTCACTTGTCAAGAGTAAAAATTGGTATAGTTCATATCAACTTCTTATAAATAAAAAACTCTGACCAATTAGGATAATCAGTCAGAGTCCTTTTTAAAATCCATTATTATCGCTTAATTCCTTGAACCAGTGCCCTGATTTTTTCAGACGACGTTCTTGCGTTTCCAAGTCTAATTCGACCAAACCATAGCGATTTTTATAGCTGTTGAGCCATGACCAGCAGTCGATAAAGGTCCAAATTAAGTAGCCCTTACAATTGGCTCCGTCTTCAATGGCACGGTGCAGTTCACGAAGATGACCTTTTACAAAGTCAATACGATAATCATCTTGAATCATTCCATCTTGACGGAATTTTTCCTCTCCTTCAACACCCATACCATTCTCTGTCAACATCCACTCGATATTACCATAATTTTCCTTGATATTTTGGGCAATGTCATAAATCCCTTGCTCATAAATCTCCCAGCCACGATGAGGATTGATTTTACGTCCAGGCATAACATAAGGCTCATAAAAATGTTCTGGTAAGAGTGGACTCTCTGGATGCTTAGCAAATCGAGGAGCCA
>CAUQZY010000062.1:0-8603 GCA_963522395.1 uncultured Streptococcus sp. | reverse complement strand
GTTATAGTGGAAGTATGGATTTTTTTCAAATTGTCTTTCATTTTAAGTCAAAATTAGTGGAGAAGGCAACTGAGCAAATTTCTAGTAAAACTAAGCTAGCAACTTCAGTCACCTCCTAATTTTAAAAAGGAAAAACATAAATAAATAGTTGAAAAAATTCACAGCATTCACCATTATTTTCAAGGAGAAAAACAGTGAAAAAAAGGAAAAAACTCGCTCTATCCCTTGCAGCTCTTTTGCTGGCAGGTTCTTTGGCGGGATGTGCTAGCTGGATTGATCGTGGAGAATCCATGACAGCTGTTGGCTCAACGGCTCTTCAGCCCTTGGTCGAAGCAGCAGCAGATGAATTTGGCTCTATGCACGTTGGAAAAACAGTCAACGTCCAAGGTGGTGGATCTGGTACAGGTTTGTCTCAGGTTCAGTCTGGAGCTGTTGATGTAGGAAATTCAGACGTATTTGCCGAGGAAAAAGACGGTATCAACGCATCCGCTCTAGTGGATCATAAGGTAGCCGTAGCAGGCTTGGCAGTAATTGTGAACAAGGAAGTTGACGTTGAAAATCTGACAACAGAACAACTCCGTAGCATCTTCACAGGCCAAGTAACCAACTGGAAAGAAGTCGGTGGGAAGGATTTAGCCATCTCTATTATAAACCGTGCAGCAAGTTCTGGTTCGCGTGCAACCTTTGATAGTGTTATCATGGATGGTCAATCTGCCGTGCAGAGTCAAGAACAGGATTCAAATGGGATGGTCAAAAACATTGTTTCTCAGACACCAGGAGCCATTTCTTACCTAGCCTTTGCCTATGTGGATGACTCGGTGAAACGCATGAAGTTGAATGGTTATGAGCCGATTGCAGAAAATGTTACAAGCAATAACTGGCCTTTGTGGTCTTATGAACACATGTACACCCTAGGTCAACCAAATGAATTGGTGGCAGAATTTCTCAACTTTGTTCTCTCAGATGAAGCGCAAAGCGGAATCGTTAAGGGAATGGGCTATATTTCTGTTAAGGAAATGAAGGTTGAAAAAGATGCTGTGGGAACGGTGACAGCACTAGAAGGGAGTCAATAATGAATCAAGAAGAATTAGCTAAAAAATTACTTTCTCCCTCAAAGAACTCTCGTTTAGAGAAACTAGGAAAAGGTTTGACCTTTGCCTGTCTGTCTTTGATTGTCATTATTGTGGCAATGATTTTGATTTTCGTAGCCCAAAAAGGCTTGTCGACCTTCTTTGTCAATGGAGTTAATATCTTTGATTTCCTATTTGGTCAAACTTGGAATCCTTCAGGTAAACAATTTGGTGCGCTTCCAATGATTTTGGGTTCCTTTATTGTCACAATCCTGTCAGCCCTTATCGCAACTCCTTTTGCCATTGGAGCAGCTGTCTTTATGACAGAGGTCTCACCAAAAGGTGCTAGAATCTTGCAACCAGCCATTGAATTGCTTGTCGGGATTCCTTCAGTCGTGTATGGATTTATTGGTTTGCAGGTCGTAGTTCCTTTTGTCCGTAGTGTCTTTGGTGGAACTGGTTTTGGGATTTTGTCAGGGATTTTCGTTCTCTTTGTCATGATTTTACCGACGGTAACCTTTATGACAACCGATAGTTTGCGTGCGGTGCCTCGTCACTACCGTGAAGCTAGTTTGGCTATGGGGGCAACTCGCTGGCAAACCATCTGGCGCGTGACCTTGAAGGCAGCGCGTTCAGGTATTTTTACAGCAGTGGTCTTTGGGATGGCGCGTGCCTTTGGTGAGGCTTTGGCTATTCAGATGGTGGTCGGAAACTCAGCCGTTGTCCCAACTTCACTAACAACACCTGCTGCGACCTTGACTTCTGTTTTGACCATGGGTATTGGAAATACCGTTATGGGAACCGTTGACAATAACGTTCTCTGGTCACTGGCCTTAGTCTTGCTCTTGATGAGTTTGGCCTTCAACAGTGTGATTAAATTGATTACGAAAGAAAGAGGAAAGAAAAACTATGCACGCTAAGAAATTAGATAAAATTGCAACAGCTGTCCTCTACTCAATTGCAGGGATTATCGTTGCCATCTTGGCATCCTTGATTCTTTATATCTTGGTTCGTGGTTTGCCCCACATCTCTTGGTCTTTCTTGACTGGCAAATCATCTTCTTACCAAGCAGGTGGAGGGATTGGAATTCAGCTCTATAATTCCTTCTTCCTTCTGGTCATTACCTTGATTATCTCTGTGCCCTTGTCTATGGGAGCTGGGATTTTCCTAGCTGAATATGCCAAAAAAGGTCCTGTGACCAACTTTGTCAGAACCTGTATTGAAATCTTGTCTTCACTGCCATCAGTGGTTGTAGGTCTCTTTGGTTACTTGATCTTTGTAGTTCAGTTTGAGTATGGATTTTCAATCATTTCAGGCGCCTTGGCCTTGACAGTCTTTAACTTACCTCAGATGACTCGAAATGTTGAGGACAGTTTGAAACACGTTCACCATACGCAGCGTGAGGCTGGTCTAGCCCTTGGGATTTCTCGTTGGGAGACAGTGGTTCATGTGGTCATTCCAGAAGCCCTTCCAGGCATTGTGACTGGGGTCGTCTTGGCCTCTGGTCGTATCTTTGGTGAGGCGGCTGCTCTCATCTATACAGCAGGACAATCTGCTCCAGCCCTTGACTGGTCTAACTGGAATATTCTCAGTGTGACCAGCCCAATCTCTATCTTCCGTCAAGCAGAAACCTTGGCTGTCCACATCTGGAAAGTCAATAGTGAAGGAACCATTCCTGATGGCACCATCGTATCAGCAGGTTCTGCAGCCGTGCTCCTCATCTTTATTCTTATCTTTAACTTTGGAGCCCGCAAACTCGGAAGCTATCTACATAAGAAATTAACCGCTGCCTAAAGGAGAAGCCATGTCAAAATATAATTGGGATGAAAAGCATATCATCACCTTTCCTGAAGAGAAAGTGGCCCTCTCTACTAAGGATTTACATGTTTACTACGGTAAAAAAGAATCCATCAAGGGCATCGATATGCAATTTGAAAAAAATAAAATTACAGCCTTAATTGGCCCATCTGGTTCAGGGAAATCAACCTACCTCCGCAGTCTCAACCGTATGAATGATACCATTGATATTGCCAAGGTAACAGGTCAAATTCTCTATCAAGGGATTGATGTCAACCGTCCAGAAATCAATGTCTATGAGATGCGTAAGCACATTGGAATGGTCTTCCAACGACCAAATCCCTTTGCCAAATCTATCTACCGCAATATCACTTTTGCCCATGAACGTGCAGGAGTTAAGGACAGGCAAGTCTTGGATGAAATTGTGGAAACTTCTCTCCGTCAGGCTGCCCTTTGGGACCAGGTCAAAAACGATTTGCACAAGTCAGCCTTGACCTTATCAGGTGGTCAGCAGCAGCGTCTCTGTATCGCTCGTGCTATCTCTGTTAAACCAGATATTCTCTTGATGGATGAGCCGGCATCAGCCTTGGATCCGATTGCGACAGCCCAGCTGGAAGAAACCATGTTGGAATTGAAGAAGGACTTTACCATCATCATCGTGACCCACAGTATGCAGCAGGCTGCGCGTGCTAGTGACTACACAGGATTTTTCTACTTGGGTGACTTGATCGAGTACGATAAGACCTCTAATATTTTCCAAAATGCCAAACTACAGTCAACCAATGACTACGTAACAGGACACTTTGGATAGAAAGGAAACAGTATGACAGAAGCGATTTTACAGGTATCAGACCTGTCCGTTTACTACAATCAAAAAAAGGCCTTGAATAGTGTTTCCCTATCTTTCCAACCTAAGGAAATTACAGCCTTGATTGGTCCATCTGGATCAGGGAAATCAACTCTTCTCAAGGCTATCAACCGTATGGGGGATCTCAATCCAGAGGTGACCACAACTGGTTCAGTGGTTTACAACGGCCACAACATCTACAGCCCGCGTACAGATACAGTTGAATTGCGGAAGGAAATCGGTATGGTTTTCCAACAACCCAACCCCTTTCCAATGTCTATCTACGAAAATGTTGTCTATGGGCTTCGTATCAATGGAGTGAAGGACAAGCAAGTTCTGGATGAAGCGGTGGAAAAAGCCTTGCAGCGTGCTTCTATCTGGGATGAGGTCAAGGACCGCCTGCATGATTCAGCTATCGGGCTTTCAGGTGGACAACAGCAACGTGTCTGTGTTGCCCGTGTCTTGGCAACTAGTCCTAAAATCATTCTCTTGGATGAACCGACTTCAGCCTTGGACCCTATCTCGGCTGGTAAGATTGAGGAAACCTTGTATGGTCTAAAAGATAAATACACCATGCTCTTGGTTACGCGTTCTATGCAACAAGCTTCTCGTATCTCTGACAAGACAGGATTTTTCCTAGATGGAGATTTGATTGAGTTTAACGATACTAAGAAGATGTTCCTCAACCCACAACACAAGGAAACAGAAGATTATATTTCAGGAAAATTTGGATAAGGAGATAAATGATGTTACGTTCTCAATTTGAAGAAGATTTAGAGAAATTGCACAACCAGTTCTATGCTATGGGACAAGAAGTGCTATCCCAAATCAATCGTACGGTGCGTGCCTTTGTTACGCATGACCGTGATTTGGCCAAGGAAGTCATCGAAGACGATGCAGAAGTAAACGAATACGAAGTGAAATTGGAGAAGAAATCATTTGAAATGATTGCCCTTCAACAACCCGTTTCTCAAGACTTGCGTACCGTTTTGACAGTCTTGAAGGCTGTATCTGACTTGGAACGTATGGGTGACCATGCTGTTTCTATTGCTAAAGCAGCAATTCGTATGAAGGGGGAACAACGTATCCCTGCTGTTGAAGAAGAAATCAAGAGAATGGGTCGCGATGTCAAGAACTTCGTCGAAGCAGTCTTGGAACTCTATCTCAATGGTTCAGTTGACCAGGCCTATGAAGTAGCAGCTATGGACGAAAAAATCAACCATTACTTTGATAGCATTCGTGAGTTGGCTACAGAAGAAATCAAGAAAAATCCAGATGCCATCGTTACAGGTCGAGATTATTTCCAAGTGATTGCCTTCTTGGAACGCATTGGAGACTATGCCAAGAATATCTGTGAATGGGTTGTTTACTTTGAAACAGGTAAGATTGTCGAACTATAAAATAGATTCATTCTGTATAAAAAGGAGCTTGAAATCAACCGAAAGCTCCTTTTATTGAATGAAAAAAATATTTTTGAGATAAAAATTCAAAAAACACTTGACAAGCAACTTAGATAGAGTTATAATTATACAAAATTAACAGAGAGGTTGTTTATTTATGAAATTAAAAAAATGGATATTTGTTTTATGTAGCTTTCTTGCAAGTTTCTTCTTAGTAGCTTGCCAGTCAAGTTCGAATGCTTCTCAGTCAGCTCTTGAGGCCATTAAGCAAAAGGGGAAATTAGTTGTGGCGACCAGTCCTGACTATGCACCCTTTGAATTCCAAGCCTTGGTTGACGGGAAAAATCAGGTAGTCGGTGCGGATATTGATATGGCCCAAGCTATCGCTGATGAACTTGGGGTGAAGTTGGAAATTTCAAGCATGAGTTTTGACAATGTCTTGACCAGTCTTCAAACTGGTAAGGCTGATCTAGCAGTTGCGGGAATTAGCGCTACTGACGAGAGAAAAGAAGTCTTTGATTTTTCAATCCCTTACTATGAAAACAAGATTAGTTTCTTGGTTCGTAAGGCTGATGTAGAAAAATATAAGGATTTAACTAGTCTAGAAACTGCTAATATTGCAGCCCAAAAAGGGACTGTTCCAGAAGCTATGGTCAAGGAACAATTGCCAAAAGCTCAATTGACTTCCCTAACCAATATGGGGGAAGCTGTCAATGAATTGCAGGCTGGAAAAGTAGATGCTGTTCACATGGATGAGCCTGTTGCCCTTAGCTATGCTGCTAAAAATGCGGATTTAGCTGTCGCAACTGTCAGCTTGAAGATGAAGGACGGCGAAGCCAATGCAGTTGCCCTTAGAAAAAATAGTGCTGATTTGAAAGAAGTGGTGGACAAGGTCATCCAAAAACTCAAGGATGACGGTACCTACCAAAACTATCTTGAAAAAGCAGCAAGTCTAACTGAAGTTGAAGAATAATACTCAATGAAAATCAAAGAGCAAACTAGGAAGCTAGCCGCAAGCTGTACTTGAGTACGGTAAGGCGACGCTGACGTGGTTTGAATTTGATTTTCGAAGAGTATAAGAAAAAAGCAGAGTTGGAAGTCAGTCCAATTCTGCTTTTAAATAGTTTAAAACATTTTCCAGATTGTCTAAGGACACCTTGGCAAATTGATAAGGGCAGGCATCCAAGTATGCCTTTTCAAAGAAGTCCAAGCCCAGTTGACTGTGCTTGAGACTGGCGATTTTAGGATACTGTCTCAGGTCTAGCAATACACCATCGTGAAGAGAAAAATGAGGGAGGGGACAAGGGCTGTAAGCTAGTCTTTCTTCGAGTTGCTTTTGGTAAGCTTCTTGATTGTTCAAGCGAGCCAGACGATTTTTCTCAAACAATTGACTGTCAATATAGAGTGACAGGGCTTTTTGCATGATGAGGTTGCTGTCGTAGTCTAGGATATTTTTGTAGGCCACAAAGGCTTCTTTGATAGCATTTGGAAGGATGAGTGCTGTTATCCGCAGGGCTGGAAAGAGGCTGGTTGAGAAGGACTTGATATAAATGACGCGCTCCTTTGTATCAAGATAGTGGAAGGTCTGGCCCTTTTTAGAGTCCAAATCCCCCAAATAGTCGTCCTCTACGATATAGACACCATACTTGGCAGCTAAGTCAAGAATAGCTCGTTTGTCCTGCTCTGAATAGGAATGCCCCAGAGGATAGTGAAAACGAGGAATGGTGTAGAAAAACTTAATTTTTCCTGTTTTGAAGTGACCTTCCAGCTCCTCCAAGTCAATCCCATCAATGCCTCGTTCAATCGTTTGATAGTCCAGTCCCTGAGCAATCAAGAGGCGATTCATCCGATGGTAGGTCGGCTGTTCCACCAAGATTTCCTTTGCTTGGCTAGGAAAGGATATTTGAGAGAGGATAAAAAGGGCTTGTTGGGTTCCAGAAGTCAGTACCAGTTGGTCAGCCTTGCAGTAGAGGGCTTGGTCAAAGAGGAGTTTATGAATGGATTGTCTTAAGTCTTCTAAACCTTCTTGGTTGTCATAGTAGTTGAAGAGGTAGTTTTCCCGGCCAATCAAGGTTTCATTGACACAGAGTCGGAAATCGTCATAGGCACTGGCATGTTCGTCAGTGACTTCGATTTCTAGATCCTGGTGTTGCCCTTGTTCTAGGACATAGTAGCCACTCTGGGGCTTGGCATAGAGGTATTGTTCGTGCCGTAATTCCAGCAGGGCTCGTTGAATGGTGTCCTTGCTACAGTGAAAGTCAAGGCTCAGTTGACGGATAGAAGGCAGGCGACTTCCCGTTGGAAAACGTCCAGACTCGATACCGTTTTTCAGATAGGAAACGACCTCTTGGTACTTGCTTTGTTTCTTCATTCCAGACCTCCCTTGATTTTGTTACATTGTACCTTTTTTTTTCCTTCTTGGCAATGTCTAGAGTGTTTCTCTCGTTCACATCTAGGGGCAAATGTGGTATACTTAGGAGTAAGATTTATAGAATAACAGACAAGAAAGTGAATGGATAAGAACGTGCAGGAACCAGTGAAATTATTTCAATACAATACCCTTGGAGCCTTGATGGCTGGCCTTTATGGTGGGACCATGACAGTAGGAGAATTGCTAGAGCATGGTGACCTTGGTTTAGGAACCTTGGATTCCATTGATGGGGAATTGATTGTCTTGGATGGCAAGGCTTATCAGGCCAAAGGGTCTGGAGAACAGCCAGAGATTGTGGAAGTGTCGCCAGACGCCCTTATTCCTTATGCAGCAGTAGTACCGCACCAGGCAGAGGTCATTTTCCGCCAGCGCTTTGAGATGACAGACAAGGAATTGGAAGAGCGAATCGAGTCTTATTATGACGGGGAAAATCTTTTCCGCTCTATCAAGATTCGGGGGGAATTTTCGCATATGCATGTGCGTATGATTCCCAAGTCGACACCAGATACCAAGTTTGCTGATGTCGCAACCCATCAACCTGAATATAGTCGTGACAATGTGGTGGGAACCATCGTTGGTTTCTGGACGCCAGAGATTTTCCATGGAGTTAGTGTGGCAGGCTACCATCTGCACTTCATCTCAGATGATTTGACCTTCGGTGGACATGTCATGGACTTTGTCATCAAGGAAGGCATTATCGAGGTGGGAGCAGTTGATCAGTTGGATCAACGTTTCCCAGTCCAAGATCGTCAATACTTGTTTGCTAAGTTCAATGTTGACGAGATGAGAAAAGATATTGAAAAGGCAGAATAGGAGAAGAAAATGACCACTCATATTATCATTACCATGGTGCTGTTGCTGGCTTTCTTGATAGGAAGCATTTGGTATGCCAAAAAGAAATACAAGATTAATCTAGCTGTCTTGGGTTTGGGGGCTGTCGCCTTCTTTGTCTCTTCACAGCTTTTGGAAAAACTGGTGCATATCTTGGTTTTACATCCTCAAAAAGACGGTAGTATTGCCCTCTTGCAAGACCATCCGCTTGTCTATATCATCTATGG
>CAUQZY010000061.1:0-8926 GCA_963522395.1 uncultured Streptococcus sp. | reverse complement strand
CTATTAAACTTCATTCGGTGTTGGTATTTAATTGATTCTTATTTTACAAAAAATGCTGGTTTTTGTCAATGGATTTTGGAAAAATCTTATTTGACTCTGTAGAAGAAAGATTGAGCATTCCCATGTGCGTGGGGTTCTATTAATTATTAAATCAATCTGTGTCACTCCTATTCCACACGATATAAGAATTGTTCTGGTTTATTATGTACTGGAAATGAAGCACGATAGAGAATTCTATCTTTACTAATATCAGAAGCGTCTGATATTAATCCATCCATTGATGTCTCATCAGGTATTCTAACACCTGCTGGTATGAATTGAATAAAGACTCCAAAAGATGGACCTGAATAGCGAGCTCGTAGAAACTCATTTACTATTTCTGATTCTGCAAGGTCAACTTTAAATCTCTCTGGCGCTATCAACCCATCTTTACTAAAGACCAAGTCTTCTCCTCCGTGACCATTACTCCATCTTCCCTCAATACTAGAGAAATCTCCATTTTTTATGGCGTTAATATCCATTTTCCCAGAAGTATTTTGATTTGATGAAGATGCTGTTGCAGCAAATTTTTCTGTTACAGATTTCCAAGTCAGACTAGATAGATTCATTCGAGCACCAGGACTGACTTCATCCTCTGTCTTAGCTTCTTTAACCTTCTCTAGTTTGTCCCCACTACTATTCAATTTCCAAATGGTATGAATGGTCTGTGGATCTCCTGCGAACGGATTCCACTGGGTATAGAGATTACCATTTTCTAATAGATAGGCCTTAAAGCGTGTTCCAAGCATCTGCATTTTATTTTCAGCATTGGTGAGGCGAATAACTTTCTGATCTTTGAGTGTAAAAATATCTAAAATCTCACTACCATTTTTCGAAGAGACAATCAATTCATCAATGCCATTTTTATCCATATCAACCATTGCATAGGTAAAGGCTTGACTGCGTTCTGCCATCCCTGCATAGACATTAGCAGTTAGATTGATATTATCCTTAACCTCTGACTTATGGTCTAGAAGAAACTCATAATCCTTCAAAATGCTATTATAAGGACTATAATCAACGGTTGGTTTAGTTTCTTCCGTACCCTTATCTGCACTTGCCCCTCCAGGAATTTTATCAGAAACTGACTTCCAACTTAGGGTTTCTAGAAAAATGGGCGAACCGACACCAAGATCTGCTAGCTCTTGAGCTTCCTTAGCCTTTACCAAAGACTGCCCATCTTCACTAAATTGGTAGTGAGCATAGATGTGACTCGTTGCTGTACCAGCCCCACGATAGAGCAGAGAATTGTCTGGCAAGATACCGACCGTCATTCTCTCACCAATCTGGTCTAAACGATTTTCTTGATTGGTCAAACGAATCACCTTTTCGTCTTTCAGCGTACGGATATCAAGCAAACTCTTTTCGCCACTCTTCATTTCAAGAGCAAGCAAGAGTTCATCCACTCCGTCATTATTCAAATCTGTCTTGTGGTAAACCACATCTGTATAAAAGCCTTGAGAAGACTTTACTTGACTAGCCAGAGGATTGACATCCATACCTGTCGATAAGGTGCCTTTCGCTACTTTTTCATAGTCATCCAAAACTTTATTATAGTAACTGTAATCTATCTCTGGACTTGCTACTTCCTCGGATACTGGTTCAATAGTTTTGTTCCAAGGTAGATACTGACACCCTCCTAGAACTAGTGTCAGTGAAAGTGTTGTAGCTAATAATAACTTTTTCATATTACTCCCTTATCTAAGAGAAAGGAACCAGCCTATGCCAATTCCTTTCGCTATTTTTAGTGTATCAAAATGTTACCTATTCGCAAATTGTTTTCTATTTCTATTTATTTGTTATAAGCCATTTCTCACAAGCTATCATTCTAGCGAACCCACTTACCTGAGCCATCTACTTGGTAGCCATCTGGGGTACGTTCGTTAACCGCCATCTTACCATCTGATTTGAGGTAGTAGTCACCTACCCATGTATTACGAGCATAGCTTCCTTCTGATGTTAGGTAATAGTAAGAACTGTAGCTACTATCATAGACCCACTCACTCTTAGCCATTTTACCATCTGATTTAAGGTAGTAACTTCCAGCCCAAGCATTACGCGCATAGCTACCCTCTGCTGTCAAGTAATAGTATGATTGATAGTTATTGTCATAAATCCATTCGCTCTTAGCCATGTAACCACCTGATTTGAGGTAGTAACTTCCAGCCCAAGCATTTTGAACATAATTTCCTGAGGCATTTAGGTAGAAATATGAATTGTACTGAACATCAAAAATCCATTGATTCACTACTTTCACACCTGCTTTGTAGTAAGAAGAACCTGACCAGCCAGTCTGGCCTGAGGTAGAGTTAGTAGATTGTTTTGGAGTTTCAGATGCTTTTGGTTTTTCCGTTTCTTTAGGAGTTGAAGAGTCTAGAGGATTGACATATTTTTGATTCTTAACAGTGAATGTCGCTGATCTACCACTAAACTTATGCAAGGTATCTCCTTCTTTACTTTCTCCATGAAATTGTAAGTAATATTCACCATCTGGAACATTTGCAAAATTAGTCCAATCTTGCTTTGTAATCTGAACAGATGATTTATCAAATCCTTGATTGAAAGTATCTTTTCTAGGGATTTGACCTGTCTTTGCATTTACAATATCTGCATATATATATACAGAATATTTTACAGGTACATTTTCAACAGTCATATCCACATAGATACTTTTATTTTCTGAACCTGGTGTAATCTTAGATTTTACCTCATGATTCTCGATACGAGTAATTTCCGCATGCACCGTCTGCGCTGAAAAAGGTAGAACTCCTGCTGTGTCAATTGTTGACAATACTCCGACTGTTGAAAGTGCCAAAGCACATACTAATAATTTCTTTTTGTTCATGTTATTCATTTCCTTTATTTTATTTTTAATATTTATTTGTTTAAAACCTATGACTCATCTATCCGACAAAACGATGATTCTTCACACGAAAGACAACTGATTGTCCATCATATACCTTACCATCTTGTCCTTTTCCTTTGATAACAAAGCGATAACTACCGTCTGGAGTGTCACTAAAGAAGTGACGAGTTTGAAAAGCACGTAGACTTGGATTGTAGGTCACAGTAAACTGGGTTTGTGTAGAAACTGAACCTGTATTTGCATCAACTAAGGCAAAATCATAAGCTACTTGATAAGATGAAGATGGTGTGCTAGGTAGAGCGATATCGATATAGGTCATAGCATCATTGACATGGTAAAGGCCTATTCCTAATGATGTTGCTTGTGAACTACTACTTGTATGAGTTCCCTGAGAGCGGATCCACTTGCCTGATCCATCTACTTGATAGCCATCTGGTGTACGTTCGCTAACTGCCATCTTTCCATTTGACTTGAGATAATAATCACCTACCCAAGTATTACGAGCATAACTGCCTTCTGAAGTTAAGTAATAGTAAGAGCTGTAGTTACTGTCATAAATCCACTCACCTTTAGCCATCTTACCATTTGATTTGAGGTAATAATCACCCACCCAAGTGTTACGAGCATAGCTACCTTCTGTTGTCAAATAATAGTAGGATTTGTAGTTGTTATCATAAATCCACTCACCTTTAGCCATCTTACCATTTGACTTGAGATAATAGTTACCCACCCAAGTGTTGCGGGCATAGTAGCCATCTCGGGTTAAGTAATAATAAGCTCCATAGTTCTTATCATAGATCCACTCACTCTTAGCCATGTATCCACCTGACTTAAGATAGTAATCACCTTCCCATGCATTTTGAACATAATTACCTGAAGCATCTAGGTAGAAGTAGGAATTATAGTTTTTATCAAAAATCCACTTACTGGTAACTTTAGTACCATTTTGGTAGTAAGATGAACCTGACCAACCAGACGGAACTGTAGATTGCGGAATTGGAGCTGGATTTGGAGTTAGTTTTTTATCCGTCAGATTCTTAATCGCCTCTTTAAACTCTTCTACAGTTCCCTTCCACTCTATGTAATTGGAGCCAGACTTATTCTCAAGAGCTATATAGTTGCGATCAGATTCTTGGAAATAAGATAATCCTGGAGTAGTTTTTGTAGCTGAAATAATAGGACGATTGACAGTTCCTTTCCAATTTTTAAATACTTCTGAATCATTAGGGACAATGATATAATATTTTGCAGCTGTAGTCAGCGTTTGTTCGTCCGCTCTAACTGTTGACACAAAGAAAGGATTTGTATCACTTGTTGTAGTAGCAAGACCCACTGCTAAAACAGCGGAAGCGAGTAAAATGTATTTTTTCATCAAAATTCTCCTTTAAATTTTTATTGTTTACGGTTACAGTATAGCATGCTATTTACCTTATTTACGAAAAGCGTATTTATATTTACCTTTATTGAACAATTACCCCCCCCCCCCCCCCGAAAAAGCGTAACTATATTTACTTTTTTCTAAAAATTCCCTTAAAAACTGGTAGAATTATGATAGAATGGAAAAAAGGACTTGAGGAGATTTAGGATGCAAGATGAAAGTGTTTATGGATTAGTGTATAAGGCCATTCGTGAGGAGAGAGGGTTTACTCAGAAGGAAGCTGCTGGTACAACGGTGACTCCTCACTTTTTACGTCAGTTTGAACAAGGTAAATCTCGAATAACCATTCAAAAATTTGAAGAGATTCTTTCTAATATTGGAATTGATAAAGAAACCTTTGATAGTCTCAAAACGCAGATGTTTCCAACGGAATTTCATAAATTACAGGCTCAAGTTGCTGATTTGGCCTATAAGCGTGAATTTAAAAAGATCATTAGTTTGATTAATCAACCCATGGAAAATCCTGGGATAGCTGAACACTATGTGATTGCCAATCGTGTAGTCAATAAATTTGCTATCGCAAACATCATCGGCGATTCTTTTCTGACTCCAAAAGATTATCAAGAATTAGAATATATCAAGAACTATCTGAGTGAATTGGACAATTGGAATAAAATTGAGGTTAATATCTTTTCATCTATCCTGCCTCACTTTTCAATCGAATTTTTAGACTACAGACTCTACCACTTATTAGATACTCTAAAAAAACAGACTGAATACCATTCAATCCGTACTGCTGACTACTATATTGCCTGCTTAAGAACTGCTATCAAGCATTACTCTGTTAATGGTTACTATGATAAGGCTGAGAATTTAGCAGTGAAGACTCTGGAAGTGATTAATACTTTCCCTCTACTGAGTACCAAGATGACAGAGATGATTAGCATTTCCATGGAACGTGCTAATAATTTTCTCAGACAAGACGATGTCAGAGGTCTAGAGCTTGCTAAGCATATCTTTGCCAGTCTTGATAACTTTGAAAAGGTCTATCCAAATCAACTTCTAACTCGAATGAGAGAGGATTTCTTTGTTACTGTCACACAGCTCAATCACACTGGACAGCCTTTAGATATCTAGTCTAGAAATCAAAAAAAGCTTGAGGAATCATGTATTCCTCAGGCTTTTTCTTATCCTTTAAAGGTCACAATAGTCGCACCACTGCCTCCAGCATTTTGTGGAGCATAGCCGAAACTCTTGACATGCTTGTTTCTTTGTAGGTATTTAGTGACTCCTTCACGGATGACACCTGTACCGATACCATGAATGATATCAACTTGGGCCATATTATTAAGCAAGGCTTGGTCGATAAAGGCATCTAGCTCATTCATAGCCTCTTCATAGCGTTTACCTCGAAGGTCCAGTCTGGCTTGTGGGCCACGACCAGAAGTTCGTTTCACAACATTGACTTGTTTCTTCTTGACTTGCTTTTCTTGCTGGGCTTGAACAAGGTCAAATTCTTTCTCTTCCAAGGTCATCTTAATTAAGCCAACTTGGGCTTCCCAGCGACCATCCTTGAGTTGACTGGTCAAGGTACCACGCTGGCCATAACTGAGAACCACGATATCATCTCCCACCTTTGGAGCTCGTTTTTTCTTGGCCTTTTGAAGGACCTTGTTTTTAGACAAGTCCACTTTTTCAGGAGCTAATTTTTTCAGCTTGGCCTTGGCCTCAATGATTTCGTGGGGTTTGAGTTGGGATTTACTGTGGAGATTTTTGAGTATCTGGTCACTCTCACTGAGGGCCATGTCCACAATCTCAGCAGCCTGTTCACGCGCCTTGTTAAGCTCGGTTTCCTTTTCACGATTGAGCTCGTTGTAAAGTTTTTTGAGAGCACGGTTCATCTTGAGATTTTCTTGCTCCACCTCACGGATATTGTCCAAGCGTTTACGGCTTTCCAGCGTCTGCTCTTCCAGTTGCTCAATGATTCGATTGACATCATTGTCCTGATCGACCTGCTGGCTGGCATCCCCTACGATAACTTCAGATAGACCTAGCCGTTTGGCAATTTCAAAGGCATTGCTTCGGCCAGGAACACCCTGCATAAAGCGATAAGTCGGGCGAAGAGTTGCAGTATCAAACTCCATGCTAGCATTTTGCACAAAGGCTGTCTCAATACCGTAGGCCTTGAGTTCTGGATAGTGGGTCGTCGCCATTGTCTTGACTTGACGCAGGCGAAGGTCCTCCAGAATAGCCATGGCAAGGGCAGCTCCCTCTTGGGGATCGGTACCAGCTCCCAACTCATCCAAGAGCAAGAGCGAATGCTGGTTGACCTTACCAAGAATATCCACAATATTGGTCATGTGGCTAGAGAAGGTAGACAAGCTCTGCTCAATAGACTGCTCATCTCCAATATCTGCAAAGATTTCTTCAAAAATACCAACACGACTTCCCTTATCTGCTAAAATCGGCAAGCCTGACTGAGCCATGACCTGCGTCAAGCCCAGGGTTTTGAGCATGATGGTCTTCCCACCTGTATTGGGACCTGTAATAACAATGGCTGTTAAATCTTGACCAAAATGGACATCATTTGCGACGGCATTTTTGACCAAAGGATGGCAGACATGGAGCAGTTGAATCTCTTGATTTTCTGATAGCTGAGGAACGACTGCTTGCCTTTCTTGGATAAAGCGGACCTTGGCACGAATCAAGTCCAGATGGCCGATAATCCAAGCATCATTGGCAATCTCAGCCGCATGAGGGCGGACACGCTCAGAAATTTCTTGGAGAATGCGAAGCATTTCATAGCGCTCATCTGCTCGCAGACTAGCGACTTCTTCGCTCAGTTTGACCACCTCACGGGGTTCGATATAGACGGTGTTTCCGCTGGCAGAAATATCATGAACAACACCTGCAATCTTATTGCGGTAGGTGTTTTTGACTGGTAAAACCTGACGACCATTTCTGCTGGCAACAATCCCTTCTGTCAACATCTGCGCTTTTTGCTTGAGCAGGTCCTGTAAAACATCGCGGACCTGACTCTCGCTATCATGGATTTTTCGACGGATTCGCGCCAATTCTTCACTGGCAAAATTTTCAATGAAACCTGCATCATTAAAGGCTTGGAGATTTCCTTGTAATTGCGGAAAATCATGTAATTTCTCAAACCAAAGGGCTAATTCTTCCAAGCTGATATTTTCCAGATTGGCATAAAAACTTTGCAGCTCTCGGCTAGACAGAAGCACGCGCTTCAAGAGGAGAAACTCCTCGATATTGAGGTCCGCTCCCATCTCCAACCGCTTGCAGACTCCTGCGATTTCCTTGGTTGCGAGAATGGTAAAATGCGGTTGCTCAACAAAAAGAGCCTGCATTTCCTTCATCTCAGCAAAAGCCTGTTTGATTTTATCTGCTTTGGCAGTCGGAGCTAGCTGTCTCAATTGCTCCAAGCCCTGCTCGGTCAACAAATGGGGTTCAAACAAGGCCTTGATCTTATTGAACTCTAATGTTTCTAATATTTTCTTATTCATCTTTATTTCCTTGTCTTTGAATGTCTAGGTGTATTAGCTTTTTACATTCTGATAGGTTCGAGTCAAATTTGTAAACAAAGGGCTAGGAAAACTCCTGCCCTTTTTATCCGATTAAATTTATCACCCAGATTTGTTTGAGCCAACTGGTTGTTACCGGTATGCTCTGGATGATATGTTTTGCGACGATACTCTTTTCAAGAGGATTTTGTATAGCTGCCATGGGGATGGTCGCCAAGATAGTCAAGGCCATTTGCAAGACAAATAAGGTCACCAACATGGACAAGATACCTGCTGAAACTCTGAACAACTTGCCACCCAGTTTTTTACTAGGAAGTAAGTGTAAGAGGAGACCAAGCAAACGACCGATGCTATAAACAATCCCAAATACAAGCAAGTAGCCGATCCCTGCATAAAAGACCTTATCCAACTGAAAGAGTTTATCCAATGGGAAAAAGAAAGTTCCCTGACCTTCCTGCGGATTTGCATAAGGGATCAATAAATGAAATTGTTCTCCCAGCCCCTTATAAAACTGGCCAGCCATAAAAGCCGATGCCATGGCTGAAATCAGGTAATAAACCTGTAAGAGCAGGCCTCTCCGATAGCCGATATAAAATCCCCAAGCCAAGACCAATAGAAGAAGGAGTGAAATCATAAGGAATCCTCAATCTTGCTCTGCTCTTGCTTGCAAGTCACAAGCTTGTGACGGAGTTCTTCTAATTCTTGCTCCTTATCGTCAAATTCAATCTCACGGCTGAGCTGAGTTGATAAACAGTTGACTGCCAACAAAAGAGCGATTGTTTCATCATCTGCGCTAGGCATTTGTTCTTTAATTGCTTGGTATTTTTCTGTCGCAACCTTAGCGATTTCCTCCATAAAAAGATTATCATGCTCGCTTGTCAAGGTTAATGATTTTTTCCCGAATGTAAATTTGAATCGATTTAGATTTGCCATAAAATTCACCTCACGATATTATACCAAAATTCGCTAACTTTGTCAGTTTTTACAAATTTGCCTGCTTTTATGGTACAATAGAAACTATGGCAAGTATAACACTCACACCAAGCGAAAAGGAGATTCAGGCTTTTCTTGAACACTATCAAACCAGTCTGGCTCCCAGCA
>CAUQZY010000060.1:0-9154 GCA_963522395.1 uncultured Streptococcus sp. | reverse complement strand
AAAATGAAATGACAATATAGCGTGATGATTGTAATTCTTTTGTCATTTTTCCTCCTTAAAATAAAAAAAGGAGAACAATATTCAATTGTTCTCTCCTTAGATAAATATTTATTGTTGTATTCATTTTTCCGATACGCAAACGATATCTACAAATACATTTACATCTATGTGCCTTTTTAGGACTTTTTTAATGTCAAAATTGCCTTTATCTACAAAGACAAAATGCTTGTAAAATAGCTTAAAATCAAGGATTTTCACCCTTTTTGTCGTTGTAGCAACACTACACACTCCACGTGGTGCGTCTGTGGAAACAAGTCCACCGGCTGTACTTTCTTCAATTCATATCCCAATTCTCGGTAGAGTTTGATATCACGTGCCATGGTTGCGACATTACATGAGATATAGGCGATGAGGTCTGCTCCTGTTTGGCTACTTACCTTGATAAAGCTTTCTGTGAGTCCTTTTCTTGGTGGGTCCACTAGGATAATGCTTGGTTGAATTCCTTCCTTGAGCCAATTCTTCATGGCATTTTCGGCTGTATCACAGACATAGTGGGCGTTTGAAATATGGTTCAGTTGGGCATTCTTCTTGCTATTCTCAACCGCTTCTGGAATTACCTCAACACCATAGACTTCCTTGACATGTTTGGCAACAGAAAGACCAATCGTTCCGATACCAGAATAGGCATCAATAACCACATCATCTTCTTTTAATTCAGCAAAGTCAATGGCTGTTTGATAAAGTTTTTCAGCCATTTCAGTATTGACTTGGTAAAAAGCGGGTCCAGCGATTTGGTAGTCATTTCCCAACATCTGGTCAGTGATAAAGTCTTGTCCATAAAGGATGCGCCATTCCTTACCAAAAATCGTATTGGTATTTTGGTCATTGATATTTTGCATAACAGACACAATCTCTGGGAATTGCTTGATTAATTGTTCAATCAATTGGTCAACACGGAAAACTTTGGGACGACTTGTTACCAAAATAACCATAATTTGACCTGAGTAATGCCCGCGACGCACCACAAGATTTCGAATTAAGCCAGCTTGTTCCTTTTCATCATAAGGTTTCAAATCATAACGACGGAGCAAGTCGCGTAGGGCTACAACTACCTCATCAATCACAGGATCTTGGATAAAGAAATCTTCCAGTGGCATGAGGTCGTGGGAATTCTTACGGAAAAATCCAGTTTCCAAGACACCATTTACTCGACGAACAGGGACCTGTGCCTTGTTGCGGTACTTGATTGGATTTTCCATACCAAGTGTTTCAGCAACCTCTACATCTGTAATTCCAGCAATCTTGTATAGACTGTCCTTGACTTGCTTAGTTTTAAACTTAAGCTGTTCTGGATAGGCAAGATGACCTAAATCAGCGATTCCTGAACGCAGGTAAGCCAAATCTAGATCTTGATTACGGTGTGGTGACTGGACAAGGTATTCTTCTACTTTTCCAAAACCAATCTTTTTATTGACCTTGAGAACTCGCATGAGAATTTTTTCACTTGGTAAAGCATTCTCGACAAAAAATACCAAACCATCCACCTTGGCCACTCCTGCACCTTCGTGGGTCAAATCAACAATTTCAACTTCTACAATATCATTTTTCTTTAACATTTTATTCTCTTTCTATTGGCCGACAAAAAAGACGGCAACGTTACGGTTACCATCTATTATACCATGAAATTTCTTAAGAACCAAAACTCTTGAAGAAGTTGACAATGGCTTGCCAGAGGGAGCTTAGGAAATTACCACCGTCCTCTAGCACCTTATCAGCATCAAAGTTAAGGTTGATATTTTTAAAACTGTCGCCAGCTTGTGAAACAATACTTTGTTTCAGGTCATTTAGGGTTTTAGTGAAGTCTGCGTTGCTGAGGATATCACTCTTTGAGAGATTCAAAGCAAAATTAATGATCATATTGATCTGGTTTCCTGTTATAACCTGATCAAGTTTGTAATTTTTTAAGGTATCTTCAACAATTTTACGGACATCTTCCTCTGTCAGATTTCCCTTACTTTCTTTAGCTTTGGCAAGTCCTGACTTGATATCGGCTAGGGCAACGTTTAATTTATTAGCATCATAGCCTGACTTATCCTTGTTTTCAGCATTGATATCTGACAAAGCCTTCAGCTCTTCTTGAGCCAACTCTTTGTTGGCTTGTGGAACCTTGGCTCCATTAGCTTCCAGCGAATAATAAATCCCGGCTAAGGCACTCTCACCTGTAACTGGAATAGGTGCTGCTACAGTGATTTTGGCGTGTTCCACACCCAAAGTTACGGCTGCATTTCGGTACATATCTTGAGTCACCTTAGTGATGTTTTCTGGTGTTTCAATCTTGACCTCAAGTGGCGATTTGTCACCTAGTTTTTGAATCTTGGCTGATGAATACAACTGTAAACTAGAGTCATTAGCAACGTTCATAATCTTAGAATAGACATCAGGTGTCATAGTCTTGAGTTCTTTGGTGTCTGTTGAGGCATTGTAACCTAGTTTTTTTAGGGTTTGATTTTTTTGGTCTTCAGATAGAGAAGAACCTAGGACATATTCAGGTTGGACATAGGTTTCATCGATGACTTTTTGAACATCTGTTGCTGCATGGACGCTATTCATAGCTGTTACTGCCCACAAGACCGCAGCACTGGTCAGAAAGAGTTTCTTTCTCATAGGGAATTTCCTCCTTTACCTTTCTAGAGTAATATATCTATCTTAAAGAAAACTTATAACAAAAACACCTGGCCTAGCCAGATGTCGAAAAGAGAGTGAAACATTTGATGATGTAAAGGTTGAGTTGCACCTGTCTAGAATAATAATAGTTTCCTCCATTTACATAGAGTTCAGCACCGTGAAAAATGGAAATGGGGTGAATATAACTATAAGTCTTTCCAGTGGTATTACCAAGCAAGGGAGCAACAGTCTCACGAGAGTACTGTTTGGCCAGAGCCAAGGTATTTTCCTTGCCATTTTGGGCGATAAAATCGATATAGGCAGGTCCAAAATTATAGGCTTGAACAGCTGTCCAGACATCAACACCCTTCTTCTGGGCCAGATAGAGATTATCTGTCAGAGTTTGAACACCTTGCCGAATGCTAGAGGCATTATCATTGATGGTGTTGGTAGCGCCACTAGCAGACTCACTAGACTGCATAACATCGCCTTCTTTTCCTTTGGTTTCGGTATAAATCATAGCGAGCACAAGCTCTTCGTTTGCTGGGGTGTCTTTTTCACTCAAGATTTCTCGCACCATGGGTTGATAGGTCATGACTTGCTTGACATCTTGGTGAACGCGGTAAGCTTTATAGCCAGCAAAAAGGAAGACTGCTAGTACAAGCACTCTTCGAATTCGTTTAAACATTATTTACTTTGGATATCCTCGATATTTTTGATTAAGATAGAGTAGGTTCCATTATCATTTTGGATAAACTCAACAGACTCGGCGTCTTGATAGACGTTATTGGGAACGATGAGCTCAATTCCATTTGACAAGGAAAGTTTTTGGTTTTCAAATTTTTTAAGCTGACGACTGGCATCAATTTCATCAAACTGAACTGGCTCTGGTACAGCTTCCTTGACTTGGTCAATAAAGCTCAGACGAGCCGTCAGGTTGTTATCAAAAAGGTCATTGGCCAATTTTTCAGGTGACAATTCATTGCTTTCTTCCAGATTGTTAAAAATAGCTGATTTGACCTTAGATTGAAATTGAAAATCATCTGTGTTAAAAGTCTCAGCAATTCTCTGGGCTGTCTTTTCCAGTTCCTTGATGGATTTCTTGGGCGAAATCTTAGGGGCGACGGCAAGAAGATTTTCTGAAAAATAGTTCAAAAAAGTCCCATTGTACTTGATTCGTTTTTCAATCAGATGGTACTTGCGACTCTGAAGATTGACCACCAAGGCTTCGTCAGCACCCGTTCCAAATCCAGGCAGGTTATTCTGAGTCAGCTTGATTGGATTATCAACTTCTCCTCCGAGGTGGGTCAAGGTCTCACGCAGGGCAATTCGCAAGAAAGCGAAATGTTCTACACCTTCTTTAGAAAATTGCACAAAAATCAAATCATTGGTCTTGAGATTTTCAGAAATACTGAACTCTTCTTTCCAGAGATTAGCCAGTGTTACTGATGTCTCCAACAAATCGTCTGTGATGTGATTGAAGAAGGGATTTTCTTCTTCGAAAATCCCAGTCTTGGCTTCATCTGAATACACACGTTCAATTTTTTTACGCAGGTATTCTTCGATTTTTGGAGTGATATTGAGAAACTTATCCGCTAGGAACAGCTCGGTATCATCCGGGCTAAACTGATGGATAATGGCTTTCTTAATATAAATGTCCATAAAAATTTTAGTCCTCGTATAATGGGAAGGCATCTGTCAATGATTTGACTTCACTTCTCACTTCTTCTAAGACAGCTTCATTTTCTGCATTCTTGAGGGTTTTAATGATAAGTTCAGCCACTTTGCGACTCTCTTCTTCACCAAATCCACGTGCAGTAATAGCTGCAGATCCGATACGAATACCACTTGTCTTGAATGGTGATAAGGTTTCGTAAGGGATTGAGTTTTTATTTAGGGTAATATTGACTTCATCTAGCAAGTTTTGAGCAACTTTTCCGTTTTCTACAACCTTAGTCACATCCACTAGGAAGAGGTGATTTTCAGTACCGCCAGAAATGATACGGAAATTAGGATCTTGTAAGAAGACATTTGCCATAGCCTTACTGTTTTTGATAACATTAGCAGCATATTCCTTGAAGGCTGGATCTAAGACTTCTTTGAAAGAAACAGCTTTAGCTGCCACAACATGCTCCAAAGGACCGCCTTGAATACCTGGGAAAATAGCTGAATTGATTTTCTTAGCTAGTTCTTCATCATTGGTTAAAATCAAACCACCACGTGGTCCACGAAGGGTTTTGTGGGTCGTTGTTGTCGTGATATGAGCGTATGGCACTGGACTTGGGTGTAGACCAGCTGCAACCAAACCAGCGATGTGGGCCATATCTACCATGAGCTTAGCCCCAACAGCATCTGCAATTTCACGGAATTTTGAAAAGTCGATAATTTGAGAATAGGCTGAAGCACCCGCTACGATCAATTTTGGTTTTACTTCTTGGGCTTGTTTCAAAATAGCATCGAAGTCCAAGAGTTCCGTCTCAGGGTTAACACTGTAAGAAACAAAGTTGTAGGTTTGACCAGAGAAGCTGACAGTAGCTCCGTGAGTCAAGTGTCCACCTGCTGCCAAATCCATCCCCATAACAGTATCCCCTGGTTCAATCAAGGCCATGTAAGCCGCACAGTTTGCTTGGCTTCCTGAGTGAGGTTGGACATTAGCGAATTTAGCGCCGAAAATCTTTTTTGCGCGTTCAATGGCGAGAGATTCTACCACGTCTACTACATCAGTTCCACCATAATAACGTCGTCCTGGGTAACCCTCGGCATATTTATTCGTCAAGATAGACCCTTGAGCTGCCATAACAGCCTTGGAAACTACGTTTTCCGAAGCAATCAACTCAATGTTGTTTTGTTGGCGTTCTTCTTCTTTGGCAATAGCATTCCATAGATCAGCATCGTATGCTTTAAAATCATCTTTGTCAAAAATCATAGGTCTTCTCCTTTATAGTGTGACAGGTCCTTTAGTTTAAGAAAACAAACTAAAAGATGCGAATAAACCGTTTCTGCATTTTATCACAAGTATAACCAACTTTTTCATAAAATGCATGAGCACCCAGACGATGATCGGCAGAGTTTAAGCGGATAAACCCATAACTCCGTCTTTTTGCTTCTTCCTCCACCCCTTGCAGTAAGCTTTTACCGATACCTCGCCCTTGTGCTTGAGGTGAAACCGCTAAGCCTAAGATATTAAATCCTGCTCTGGAATAGAGGGATTCATAGACCTCAGCATGGACATATCCAAGCAAGGCATGACTAGCTGCATCCTCATAACCAAGTAGGAAATGATGGGAATCCTGAGATAATCTAGCTAGTTGACTAGCTGTGTCCTCTGGACTGAAAGAATAACCCAAAGCCTCTTGGTTTATGTCACATATAGCTTTCACATCTGTTTCTTGCAAATCTCTTAGCATCTCATACCTCCTAAAAAGAAACCTCTGGCAACCGAGCAAGAATATCTTCTCGCTTAATGGCCCCTTGGCGTAAGATTTTCACCTTGTCTCCAGACAAATCCAAAATAGTCGAATCCTGTCCAGTCAGAAAAGCATCGTCTTCAAGACCCAAAACCTCTTGATCAAAATCCTCTAGAATCTGATCAAAGGTTACGCCACTTGCCTGACCTGAAATATTGGCAGACGGTCCAATCAAGGGCCCCGTCTCTCTAATCAAATCTAGTGTAATGGGGTGACTGGGCATCCGAAATCCAACAGTTGCAAGACCAGAATTAACCCAATAGGGAACTCGGTCATTGGCTTCGAGAATAATGGTCAAGGGACCTGGCAAAAAGGTCTCTACAAGTTTTTGTAGATAAGTTGGATGATTCTTTGAAAAATGCAAGATGTCCTCTAGAGAGGCTATATTTAGATTGAGTGCCTTGTCTCTAGGACGACGTTTGAGCTGGTAAACATGATCAACTGCTTTTTCGTCTAGAGCCTTGGCAAAAAGACCGTAAACCGTCTCTGTAGGCAGAACGACAGCTCCACCATTTTCTAACTCTTGTCTAATCCTGTCCATCATCAACCACGACCATCCTATCTTGACTAAATTGGTCCTTGAGTGTTCTTACTCGCTTTTCAGGAAGATATTTCCTAAAAAGTTCAGGAACACTTTGACCTTGCTTGTATCCAATTTCAAGGTAAATCTTACCACCATCTTTGAGATAGTCTGTTGCATCTTCCGCAATTCTACGGTAAATAGCTAGGCCATCCTCATCTGCAAAGAGAGCGAGATGAGGCTCTGAATGCAAAACATTCAAGCCAACCTCTGACTCATCTTCACGAGAGATATAGGGTGGATTGGAAACAATTATATCATATTTTTCAGAAATTTCTGCAAAACAATCAGATTTTTTAAAAAATATATTAAGTTTTTGATTTTTAGCATTTTCGCTAGCTAAATCTAAAGCATATTGGGAAATATCCGCTGCTGTTACTGACCAATCTTGTCTATTTTTTGCTAGAGCTATAGCAATAGCTCCACTACCTGTTCCAATATCCAGAACTGAAAGAGTCGCCTCAGGATTTTCGGCTAGAATGAGCTCCACCAACTCTTCTGTCTCTGGACGGGGAATCAAAACCCGCTCATCCACTTTTAGCTGCATTCCATAAAAATCTGCCTGTCCGATGATATACTGTGCTGGTTTATGATCTACTAACTGTTGAAAAATTCCTTTTACAAATTGTTTTTCTTCCTCTGATACCTCTTTCTGGAGGGCAAAAACAAAGTCCGTAAAAGATAGATTTTTCAGGCTACGATAGATAAAAGAGAGGCTTTCAGCTTCCTCTCCTTGTCTTATCAATTCTTCTTCAAAATCTGAAAATAATTGAGCTAATTTCATTATTTGTTTAATTCTTCTAATTTTTGTGTTTGGTCATAAAGCACCAAGGCATCCACAACTTCATCCAATTTACCAGACAAGATGGTATCTAGTTTTTGGAGAGTTAAGCCGATACGGTGGTCTGTGACACGGTTTTGTGGGAAGTTATAAGTACGAATCCGTTCTGAACGGTCACCAGTACCGATTGTTGACTTACGCTCAGCGTCTTGTTCATCCTGAGCAATTTGTGCAAAGTGGTCAGCAACACGCGCACGGATGATTTTCATAGCCTTCTCACGGTTCTTCTGCTGGGTACGTTCTTCCTGCATCTCAACCTTGATATTGGTTGGCAAGTGAACGATACGAACGGCAGTCGCAACCTTATTGACGTTCTGTCCACCAGCACCTGATGCGTGGTAGATATCAACACGAAGGTCTTTTGGATCAATATCATATTCTACTTCTTCCACTTCAGGCATAACAAGAACTGTCGCTGTCGAAGTATGTACTCGTCCTTGGCTTTCTGTCACAGGGACACGTTGCACACGGTGAGCACCAGACTCATACTTGAGTTTAGAATAAACTGACTGACCAGAAACCATGGCAACCACTTCTTTGAAACCACCTACGCCGTTCATTGAGGCTTCCATGACTTCAAAGCGCCAGCCTTGGGCTTCCGCATACTTTTGATACATGGTTAGCAAATCCCCAGCGAATAGTGCTGCTTCATCTCCACCAGCTGCTCCACGGATTTCAAGGATGATGTTCTTGTCATCGTTTGGATCCTTTGGAAGGAGCAAGATTTTCAGTTTTTCTTCGTATTCTTCTTTTTCAGCCTTGGCATCTTTGAGCTCTTGCTTGGCCATTTCTTCCAAGTCCGCATCTCCGCCTGATTCCTTAATCATCTCTTCAGCGTCAACGATGTTTTGAAGGACTTGTTTGTACTCACGGTAGGCTGTTACTGTGTCACGAGTTGAAGCTTCTTCTTTTGAAAGCTCCATAAAACGTTTGGTGTCAGAAACCACATCTGGGTCACTGAGCAACTCTCCTAATTCTTCATAACGGTCTTCTACAGCTTGTAGTTGATCATAGATGTTCATTTTTCTTCATTCTCCTTATTGATTTCAGGCGCAAAATAATGTTTACGGCAAACTGAGATATAGGTTTCATTTCCACCGATCTGGATTTGCTCACCATCATAAACGGGCAGTCCATCCTGTGTTCGCAAAACCATAGTCGCCTTTTTCTTGCAATACTGACAAATGGTCTTGATTTCGTCAATCTTATCTGCTAAAAGCAAGAGATACTTGGAACCTTCGAACAGTTCATTACGAAAGTCATTTTTTAAACCAAAAGCCATGACAGGTATGTCTAACTCATCGACAACGCGAGCTAGGTCGTAAACATGGTGACGCTTGAGAAACTGGGCTTCATCTACTAAAACACAGTAAGGTTTTTCTGGCAGGTCTCGAATATAGCCAAAGATATCCGTAGTTTCCTCAATCGCAAGGGCAGGGCGTTTCATACCGATTCGACTCGATACATAGCCAACACCGTCACGCGTATCCAGAGCCGAGGTCATAATGACAACACCTTTTCCTTGCTCCTCATAGTTATAGGCCACCTTGAGAATCTCGATTGTCTTTCCAGAGTTCATGGTCCCATAACGATAATACAACT
>CAUQZY010000059.1:0-9916 GCA_963522395.1 uncultured Streptococcus sp. | reverse complement strand
ATGAAGTCTTGAACTTGGTTGAATACCCAACTGCCTTTATGGGAAGTTTTGATGCTAAATACCTTGAAGTTCCGGAAGAAGTCTTGGTAACTTCAATGAAGGAACACCAACGTTACTTTGTTGTTCGTGATCAAGATGGAAAACTCTTGCCAAACTTCATTTCTGTTCGTAACGGAAATGCAGAGCATTTGGAAAATGTCATCAAAGGAAATGAAAAAGTTTTGGTAGCTCGTTTGGAAGACGGAGAATTCTTCTGGCGTGAAGACCAAAAATTGGTGATTTCAGATCTTGTTGAAAAATTAAACAATGTAACCTTCCATGAGAAAATTGGTTCCCTTCGTGAACACATGATTCGTACTGGTCAGATTGCTATTCTCTTGGCAGAAAAAGCAGGTTTGTCAGTGGATGAAACAGTTGACCTAGCTCGCGCAGCTGCCATTTACAAGTTTGACTTGTTAACAGGTATGGTTGGTGAATTTGATGAGCTCCAAGGAATTATGGGTGAGAAATATACCCTTCTTGCTGGGGAAACTCCAGCAGTTGCAACAGCTATTCGTGAACACTACATGCCTACATCAGCTGAAGGAGAGCTTCCAGAGAGCAAGGTCGGTGCAGTGCTTGCCATTGCAGACAAATTGGATACGATTTTGAGTTTCTTCTCAGTAGGTTTGATTCCATCAGGTTCTAATGACCCTTATGCCCTTCGTCGTGCGACCCAAGGTGTGGTTCGTATCTTGGATGCCTTTGGTTGGCACATTGCTATGGACGAGCTGATTGATAGCCTTTATGCTTTGAAATTTGACAGCTTGACTTATGAAAATAAGGCAGAGGTTATGGACTTTATCAATGCTCGTGTTGATAAGATGATGGGTTCTACGCCAAAAGATATCAAGGAAGCCGTTCTTGCAGGCTCAAACTTTGTTGTGGCGGATATGTTGGAAGTGGCAAGTGCTCTCGTAGAAGCAAGTAAGGAAGAAGACTTTAAACCATCTGTTGAATCACTTTCTCGTGCATTTAACTTAGCTGAGAAGGCAGAAGGAGTTGCCACAGTTGACTCAGCTCTCTTTGAAAATGAGCAAGAAAAAGCCTTGGCGGAAGCAGTAGAAACACTTGTATTATCAGGTTCTGCTAGTCAGCAATTGAAACAGCTCTTTGCGCTTAGTCCAGTTATTGATGCTTTCTTTGAGAACACCATGGTAATGGCAGAAGATCAGGCTGTTCGTAAAAATCGCTTGGCTATCTTGTCTCATTTAACTCAAAAAGCAGCTAAACTTGCTCGTTTTAACCAAATTAACACTAAATAAAATTTGATAAACGGACTTTATCTTATCACAAAGGAGAAGAAATGGATCAGAAAAAAATTGATCGTATCAATGAGCTTGCTAAAAAGAAAAAAGCAGAAGGCTTGACACCAGAAGAAAAAGTGGAACAAGCTAAACTACGTGAGGAGTACATCGAAGGTTATCGTCGCTCTGTTCGTCACCACATTGAGGGAATCAAAATTGTGGACGAAGAAGGTAATGATGTTACACCAGAAAAACTACGTCAGGTACAACGTGAAAAAGGATTACATGGTCGTAGTCTTGATAATCCAAATTCATAATAAATATTCTTTCTTTTAACAAAGATAGATGAAATAATAACCAAAAGACTAGCAGTTTGTGTTTGCTAGTCTTTTTTGCTAAAAAAGGAACCAAGATGGTTCCTAAAACTATTATTAGTTACTTGCGCCAGATGTAGCATCGGCGTCACCACCGTGGCTTCCAGCATCACCTGCATCAGAAGCTCCAGATGTGGCATCTGCTCCGCCATGTCCTCCAGCAGGAGCTGCAGCATTTCCACCAACTAGACGTTGACCAGTTGTTTCTAAGTACCAATCAAGCCATGGTTGGAAATTAAAGATAATTTCATTAATTCCAGCATATGAACCATCTGGGTAGTACATTGCCTTGTAGTTATGTGTATTAATAACACCTTCTGGTGTTCCTGGTACAATTGTACGGACATATTCTTGATCTCCGTTACGTAGTACACCGACAACCCATTCAACGTTTTTCATTCTTGCAGGTGGAAGAGAAGCATGTACTGTTCCTAGTCGGCTACCTGCTTGAACTCGCACACGTTTACCATACATAGTGTTTGGATCTTGGTGGGCGTTATTGTAGTACAAGAATTGGTTATTATCATCCGCATATGTCAACTCAAATGGCATTGCTTTCAAGAACATATCAATTTGGTTAACTGTCAAGATACCGTGGTCTAATTTAACGTAAGTGTCTCCAGAAACAGCTCCAACAAGTTCAGCTGCTTTTTCTACCCATTCAGGATCATCAGGGTCAACACCTTGAATGGTGGTTGCGATTGGATTTGTACAATATAAATCTTCTGGTGCGATTGGTTTTGGTTTTTTCAATTTTGAAACGACTCCCACATATTTTACAAAGTTGTCTAAACATGTTTCAAGGAAATTAATAGTTCCTTCATTTGTGATATTTCCATTAACATCAAAGGCTTCTTTAGCTTTACCGAGAAGGAATTCATTTCCTGGAAGTGTGTAGGCATTGACACCTGGAGCGTCAAGAATCTTACGAAGGTGAACTTGGGCACGAGAAGTACCTTGGTCGTAGTAAGATGCTCCCACAATCATGACTGGCTTGTTTTCAAATGGATGAACTTCGTATGAAAGCCATTCAAGAACAGATTTTAGAGAAGCTGAGATTGTATGGTTGTGCTCAGGAGTAGCAATAATGACACCATCAGCACGCGTAATTCTGTTATATAAAAGACGTAATTGGAAACTTTCGTCCCATTTTTCGTCTTGGTTAAACATTGGAACTTCGTCAATTTCAAGAACTTCTAATTCAAATTTAAGTTTGAAGTGACGACGGATGAATTCCAAGAGTTTACGGTTATATGATTGATCGTAGTTTGATCCTACAAGTCCAACAAATTTCATTCTTTTTGGTCTCCTATCTTACAAATTTTCCCAGTCAAAGTCTTCAGCATCTTTGCGAAGTAGTTCTTGTGCATTACGCAATTTTTCTGTGATTTTTACAAAGATACGGAAGTCGTCAAAAGTGGCATCTAATTTTTTGATAACATCAAGATCCACTAGATCTCCACTTGGATTGAAGGCTTGAAGAGAATGTGAAAGCAAGAATTCATCTGGAAGGACACTTGCTTTAATTTCTGGAGCATTCAAGATTTGGCGAAGTTGTAATTGGGCACGTGATGAACCAAGCGTACCATATGAAGCACCTGTAATCATGATTGGTTTGTTCAAAAGTGGGTAGATACCATAAGACAACCAAGCAAGAGCGCTCATCAAAACAGCTGGGATAGAGTGGTCATACTCAGGAGTACCGATAATAACGCCATCTGCCTCTTCAATTTTAGCAGCTATTTCTAGAATTTCAGCAGGTACGTTCTTGTCTGCTGGTTTGTTGAAGACAGGAATGTCTTTAATTTCAACAAGTTCAATTTCAGCTTTTTCAGCAAAGTGTTTTTGCATGTATTGAAGCAATTGACGGTTTGTAGAACGTTTTGAATTTGTTCCAACAATAGCAATAAGTTTTAACATGAGATTTCCTTTCTCTTTTTACATAATACGATTTTAAAACTCTACTGAAACATCTGTTTCTATAGAGTAGGAATTCCTGAAGAACAGCTTAGGTGACCTTCCTTATCGATGAGGATAGCTTCGATGCCCTCCAAACTTTCGACTTGCCAGAGGATAGAAGCTGGTCTTTCTCCAAATAGACGAGTTGTCCAGATTTCACCATCAACTGATTTATCAGAGATGATTGTTAGACTTGCTAGTTCCGTTTCAACAGGATATCCTGTTTGACTGTCAAAAATATGATGGTAATCTTTTCCATCGACTGTCAGGTGACGTTCATAAATGCCTGAAGTCACGACAGATTGATTGACAACGGGGATGGTCATTAAGTGATTTCCCCTAGGATTGGCTGGGTCTTGAATCCCGATTTGCCAAGGCTGATTTCCTCTTGCCTGATTTTTTCCAATGGTCAGGATATTCCCTCCCAGATTGATCAAGGCAGATGTCACTCCCTCTTCTCTAAGAAATTGGGCAACTTTATCCGCACTATAACCCTTGGCTAAACAACCAAGATCGATCTTCATTCCTTTCTGTTTTAAAAACACAGTGGAAGTGGAAGAATCTAACTCGATATAATGAGGATTGATTAAAGGTAGGACCGATTCAATTTCTTGAGGTTGGGCCACTTTGGCATCTGAAAAACCGATGCGCCAGGTTTGAATCAAGGGACCAATGCTGATATTGAGATGGCTAGAGGGCGCTAGGCTATGCTCTAACCCAAGTGAAATCAGTTCAAACAGGTCTGGATGAACTTTGACTGGAGCTATTCCAGCTTGATAATTGATTTCCATCAACTCAGATTCTTGGCTATTGGCATTGAAGCGGTATTCTAGCTCTTTGAGCAAATCAAAGGATTTTTGGAGCAAGTTATCGGCTCGCTCATCTACTAATGAAATAGTGATAGTAGTCCCCATTAGCCGTTCAGAATGTGAACTAAGAGGCAAGCTACCAACTCCTTTCTCTTATGAAAAGAAGGTTGAAATATAGTAAATTTATGAAAAATTAACCCCTTACATTTTCTTTCCATGATACTAGCATACCATAAAGTCAGCGTTTTCACAAATAAAATTTGTAAAGTTGTCAAGAAATATGCTCAGAAAATAAAGAGTAATTGTAAGAAAGGCTGATAAAATACAGATTATTTACATTTTTTTACAAAAAAATTGGGAAAATCAGCTAAACTCTTGTAAACGCTAACAGTAAATGTTATAATAGAAGAGTAAATTTAAAATTGAAGGTAGGAATTTTTCTATGAGTAAAATCGTTGTAGTTGGTGCTAACCACGCTGGTACAGCATGTATTAATACTATGTTGGATAATTTTGGCAATGAGAACGAAATCGTTGTATTTGACCAAAACTCTAACATCTCTTTCCTAGGATGTGGAATGGCCCTTTGGATTGGTGAACAAATTGACGGTGCTGAAGGCTTGTTCTATTCTGATAAAGAAAAATTGGAAGCAAAAGGTGCTAAAGTTTACATGAACTCACCTGTTCTTTCAATCGACTACGATAACAAAGTTGTGACTGCAGAAGTTGAAGGAAAAGAGCACAAAGAGTCATACGAGAAATTGATTTTTGCTACAGGTTCTACACCAATCTTGCCACCAATCGAAGGTGTTGAAATTGTTAAAGGAAACCGCGAATTTAAAGCAACTCTTGAAAACGTACAATTCGTTAAATTGTACCAAAACGCAGAAGAAGTCATCGAAAAACTTGCTGACAAGAGCCAGCACCTTGACCGTATCGCCGTTGTTGGTGGTGGTTACATCGGTGTTGAACTTGCTGAAGCCTTTGAACGTCTTGGAAAAGAAGTTGTCCTTGTTGATATCGTTGATACTGTTTTGAACGGTTACTATGACAAAGACTTCACACAAATGATGGCGAAGAACTTGGAAGACCACAACATCCGCTTGGCGCTTGGTCAAACTGTTAAAGCAATCGAGGGTGACGGTAAAGTTGAACGCTTGATTACTGATAAAGAAACTTTCGATGTGGATATGGTTATCCTTGCGGTTGGTTTCCGTCCAAACACTGCCCTTGCTGACGGTAAGATTGAACTCTTCCGTAACGGTGCCTTCCTTGTAGACAGGAAACAAGAAACATCACTTCCAGGTGTATTTGCAGTTGGTGACTGTGCGACTGTTTATGACAATGCTCGTAAAGACACTAGCTACATCGCCCTTGCTTCAAACGCTGTTCGTACTGGTATCGTTGGTGCTTACAACGCTTGTGGCCATGAATTGGAAGGAATCGGTGTTCAAGGCTCAAATGGTATCTCAATCTATGGTCTTCATATGGTTTCAACTGGTTTGACTCTTGAAAAAGCGAAAGCTGCTGGTTACAATGCAACTGAAACAGGCTTTAACGATCTTCAAAAACCAGAATTCATGAAACATGATAACCATGAAGTAGCGATTAAGATTGTCTTTGACAAAGATAGTCGTGAAATTCTTGGTGCCCAAATGGTTTCACATGATATTGCAATTAGCATGGGAATCCACATGTTCTCACTTGCTATCCAAGAGCATGTGACAATTGATAAATTGGCATTGACAGACCTCTTCTTCTTGCCACACTTCAACAAACCTTACAACTACATCACAATGGCTGCACTTACAGCTGAAAAATAAAAATAAATGAGCTATCTGGCCTTAAGTTAAGGTCAGATAGTTTTTTAGATGATTTGTCCCCATACAATTACGGTTTTTTTATCTTGTGATTCCTCCAAATCTGACTTAAAATGAAATGGTAGCTACCAATACAAATGATGAGGATAAAACAAATGACTGAAAATCGTTATGAATTAAATAAAAACTTGGCACAGATGCTTAAAGGTGGGGTTATCATGGACGTTCAAAATCCTGAACAGGCCCGTATTGCAGAGGCTGCAGGTGCGGCAGCTGTGATGGCCTTAGAGCGGATTCCAGCTGATATTCGTGCAGCTGGTGGTGTTTCCCGTATGAGTGATCCAAAGATGATTAAGGAAATTCAAGAAGCGGTTAGTATTCCAGTAATGGCCAAGGTCAGAATCGGGCATTTTGTTGAAGCTCAGATTTTAGAGGCTATTGAGATTGACTATATCGATGAGAGTGAAGTTTTATCTCCAGCTGACGACCGTTTCCATGTGGACAAGAAAGAATTTCAAGTTCCTTTTGTCTGTGGAGCTAAGGACTTGGGTGAAGCCTTGCGTCGTATCGCTGAAGGTGCTTCTATGATTCGTACTAAAGGAGAACCAGGTACAGGGGATATTGTCCAAGCTGTTCGCCATATGCGTATGATGAATCAAGAAATCCGTCGCATTCAAAATTTACGTGAGGACGAGCTTTATGTTGCTGCCAAGGACTTGCAAGTCCCTGTTGAATTGGTTCAATATGTTCATGAACATGGAAAATTGCCAGTTGTTAACTTCGCAGCTGGAGGCGTTGCAACGCCAGCAGATGCTGCGCTGATGATGCAATTAGGGGCAGAGGGTGTCTTTGTCGGTTCAGGTATTTTCAAGTCAGGAGATCCTGTTAAACGAGCGAGTGCTATTGTTAAGGCTGTGACTAACTTCCGTAATCCTCAAATCCTAGCTCAAATCTCTGAAGATTTAGGAGAAGCCATGGTTGGTATCAATGAAAATGAGATCCAAATCCTCATGGCTGAGCGAGGGAAATAGATGAAAATCGGAATATTGGCCTTGCAAGGGGCCTTTGCAGAACATGCAAAAGTACTAGATAAATTGGGCGTAGAAAATGTCGAAATCAGAAATCTAGATGATTTTCAGCAACATCAGAGTGATTTGTCGGGTTTGATATTACCTGGTGGGGAATCTACAACCATGGGCAAGCTCTTACGAGACCAGAACATGCTGATTCCCATTCGAGAAGTAATTCTATCTGGCTTACCAGTGTTTGGGACCTGTGCGGGTTTAATTTTGCTGGCTAAGGAAATTACTTCTCAGGAAGAGAGTCATCTAGGAACTATGGATATGGTAGTCGAGCGCAATGCCTATGGACGCCAACTAGGAAGTTTCTATACGGAAGCAGAATGTAAGGGAGTTGGTCAGATTCCAATGACCTTTATCCGTGGTCCGATTATCAGCAGTGTTGGAGAGGATGTAGAAATTCTAGCAACAGTTGATAATCAAATCGTTGCAGCCCAAGAAAAAAATATGTTGGTAACTTCTTTTCATCCAGAATTGACTGATGATGTGCGCTTGCACCAGTACTTTATCAATATGTGTAAAGAAAAAAGTTGAGATTGAATTTCTCAACTTTTTTACATGTAATAAACAATGGCGATGTATTGGAGGGCGGATGCAGCTAGGATAAAGAGATGCCAAATCATGTGGAAATAAGGTTTTTTCTTGGCGTAAAATCCAGCCCCGACTGTATAACAGAGTCCGCCAGTTACCATGAGACTCCAGAAAATTGGTGTTGTTTGACTGATAATGGCTGGAATGATAGCCAGAACCAACCAGCCCATAATCAGGTAAAGAGCAAGGCTAAATTTCTCATTGACTTTTTTAGCAAAGATTTTATAGAGAATACCAAAGATGGTCGTTCCCCATTGGATGGCAATAATCAGATAGCCAAACCAGTTATTCATCAAAGTCAGTACGACAGGTGTATAAGAGCCAGCAATGGCAACATAAATCATAGAATGGTCAATAATTCTCAAGACGTATTTATGGGTCGAACCATAGGCCATAGAGTGATAAATGGTGGATGATAGGAACATGAGAAAGAGACTAATAACGAAAATGGAAACGCCGATAGATGATAAAAATCCGTGTGCCTCATAACTATAGGTGGATGAAATGGGGAGTAAGATGAGCATGATGACTGCACCTACGGCATGGGTCACGCTATTAGCAATCTCCTCTCCAAAACTGAGTTGTTTGCTGAATTTAAGACTGGTGTTCATTGGATTACCTCCTCTTGAGTATGATCGATTAAGGCTAGGGTTTGATGATAGAGTTTAACGGTTTGGCAGCTGGTTTGGATAATGGGGTTAGCTGGGTCAATTCCTTGGTTCATGTAGTCTACAAAAGCATCGTAGAGTTGGTCTGAACTTGCTTGACTTTGTAGAGTATTAAGTGTCTGGGCGATTTCTTGAATAGAAAATACAGACTTGAGGCTTGTGATAGCAATCAAACGGGCAATCTGTTGGCGTTGGTATTTTTTCTTGTCAGGCTTTGTCAGGTAACCATGTTTGACATAATTGTTGACCATAGATGCTGTCAGACCCTTGTCTTTATCAGGAGAGATAGGGGCGCAGACCTGATTGACATAGAGTAAAACCTGGTCCAGATAGAGGTCAATATTTGGGATTTCTGCCCATTTTGGGTAGGAAAAGGTAGTTTTCATTTCCAACTCCTTTTTATCTAGTTTTAATAACTAGATTATAAAATAACAAAAACAGAAAGTCAAGTTTTAACTGCTTGTAGAAAGACTTAAATTATGCTATGATGGGAGAAACTAGTCAGAAATGAGGAGAAAAGATGGAGATTCGTTTAGCTTTTCCAAATGAAGTAGATGCCATCATGCAGGTGATGGAAGATGCTAAAAAATGTTTAGCAGATGCTGGTAGTGACCAGTGGCAAAATGGTTATCCAAATGCTGATATTATTATTGAAGATATTATCTCAGGTCAAGCCTATGTAGCCTTGGAAGAGGGTGAATTACTAGCTTATGCTGCTGTGACCAAGAGTCCAGAGGCAGCCTATGAAGCCATTTATGAAGGAAAATGGCAAGCTGGAGAGTCAGAGTACCTAGTCTTTCACCGTATTGCTGTGGCAGCAGATGTCCAGGGACAGGGGGTTGCTCAGACTTTCCTAGAGGGCTTGATTGAAGGTTTTGACTATCTAGATTTTCGCTCAGATACGCATGCTGAAAACAAGGTTACGCAACATATTTTTGAAAAACTTGATTTTAAACAGGTTGGCAAAGTGCCTGTTGATGGCGAACGCTTGGCCTATCAAAAATTGAAGAAATAATGCAAAAGAAGTACGCAAAAATGCTCTACTCTTCGCCAATTGGCTCCCTTTCTCTCGTAGCTGATGATCATTATTTGTATGGCATTTGGATTCAGGAGCAGAAGCATTTTGAGAGGGGACTAGGAGATGAGACGATAGAAGCAGTTGTTAGTCATCCCATTTTAGACTCAGTTATTGCTTGCTTAGATGCTTACTTTAAAGGCAAGCCTCAGGATTTATCCGACTTGCCCTTGGCTCCAAACGGAACGAATTTTGAAAAGAGAGTTTGGTCCTATTTACAGGGAATTCCTTATGGTCAGACAGTGACCTATGGACA
>CAUQZY010000058.1:0-10824 GCA_963522395.1 uncultured Streptococcus sp. | reverse complement strand
CAGTTGTAGTCTTAACAAACTCGTATCCTGGGATATCTTTCTTAGGTTGGTTACCCTCAACTGTTGGATAATCTGGAATAGAGATTTCTTTACCATTTGGATCAATTGTCACATAAGACGTTGTAATCTTCGTATAGTTGATTGGTGTATCTTGACTAGGATCAGTTGGTAATGTTGGTGGCACATAACCTTTTGTTGGATCTTCTGGATCAACTGGTTTCAACGGATTTCCATCTTTATCTCTTGGAATGTAACCTGGAACATAAGGAATTACAATATCTTCTGTTGGTACACCCGGTTTAGTTGGATCACCATTTGGATCGTTTGGATAATCAATACGTGGAGGATTTGTTTGTCCTGGCACGTTTGGAATCAAGGCTCCAAGTTTCTTATAGACAACTTTTTGAACGATATCTTTGTCTTCAGCCTTAACAGTTTGATCCTTAGTAGATGCTTCAATATCTCCACTTACTGCAATATAACCTTTAACAAGTGGAAGTTTGTTACCAGAAAGAACATCAGTTGTAGCTGCTTTCCATTCGCCGTAAGTAACTTCACCTGTCACTAAGTTCACCTTAGCATCACGAGTGAATTTAACTGATGAAGTCACAGAAGTAGTAACTTCTTTACCATCTCCATCAACATAAGTAATTGTACGAGTTACTTCTTCTGAAGTTGTCAATTCCTTAACGCTTTCAGGCCATACTGGTGAGTTTGGATCCTCTGGATTAATTGGTTGACCTGGAACTGGTGTCACATCACTTGGAATAACTGGAACAAGGCGTGGTTGAACAGTAACAACAAATTTTTGAATAGATTTTGTATCATTATCAAATGATTGCTTGCTGCCATCAGCTTTTGTAAACTCATCAGACACAAGCTCGTAACCAAGTTTTTTCAGTACGTTGATACGTTCTGCAGTAGAGTAGTTCATTTCAGAACCAGAATCACCTTGAAGAATATCCACTTCACCAAGAATTGTTCCGTTAGTGTCTTTGTAAGTTACAGTTGCAACTTGTGTATCAGACTTCACTTCATAAACAGTTGGTGTATACTTAGCTTTTACCTCTGTTCCATTAGTGTCTTTACGTACAATAGTTACTCCTGTTGCAGCTCCAACGAAATCTTTATTTGGTGTGAAAGTTACCTTACCTGTTGGATCAACAGTATATGTTCCTTCGTTTGGAACTGTTTTACTTGTTGTACCATCTTCAAATGTAGCAGGAACAGTATTGTCCATTGGTACATCTTTATGACCAGGTACAAATGTTGGTGTACCAGATTGAGGAGTGTTCTTAGGACCTGTAGAACCTGTATCCACACCTGTTGGTGTAACTGGGGTTACAGTTGGAGTGTAACTTGACTCAACAGTTGTACCATTTGTAGGATCTGTTACAACTACTTTAGCTGGGTCTGGTGTGCCAACGAAGTCTTTATTTGGTGTAAAGGTTACTGCACCAGTTGGATCGATTGTATATGTACCAACTGTCTTACCATCCTTAGTAGCTGGGATAGTTGTTTCCTCAGTTCCAACGAACTTAGCTGGATTATCTGTTGTTGGTTTCAACTCAGTTCCATCAGCATGTTTATATGTTGGAGTACCTGTCTGTGCCTTACCTTGGATATCAGTTGATGTAGCAGGTGTTGTAGTTGGTGCTACTGGTTTATAAATAACGTATACTGTACTATCAGTTGACTCGTTTGTTACCTCAAGACTTGGAACAGTTTTCTTATCATAAGTATAATTAGCTACTTCTGGAGAAACTACTGCCTCAAGCGTTTGTGCTGCTGACCAGTCAGTGTATTCCACATTTCCTGTTACCAAGTTAATGCTTGCGCTACGTGTGAAGGTTACTGTTTGAACTTTATCAACTGTTACTTCTTTACCATTCTCATCGTTGTAGCGGTACTTGATTGTACGAGTAACTGTCTTAGTTAACTCAAGATTTTCTGCAGTACTTGGCCATACAGGTGAGTTTGGATTTTCTGGATCTACTGGTTGTCCTGGAACTGGTTTCTCATCATTTGGAGTCACTGGTTCCACACGTTGTTTAACTGTTACCTTGAAGTTATTCTTAGTATCATCTCCATCATAAACACGTCCATCTTCAGTTGTGAATCCATCGTTTACCAATTTATATCCAGCTTTTTGAAGAGCAATAATACGATTTTCAGTAGAATAATCGATCACTTCATCGAACTTACCAGAAGCCTTATCAATATCTCCAAGAACTTTTTCAGTTCCAGTTGTGACATCTACATATGTAATTGTAGCGTTTTGAGTTGCTTTTTCATATACATAAGTAATAGTTGTCAAGCCGTTTGTAACTGTACCATTCGCATTAGCTGGAGTTTCTGTTAATACATAACCTGGAATTGTCTTAGCTGATGATGTGTAAGAAGTTCCTGTTTCTTCGTTTTCAACAACAACAGTTGTATCTGCAACTTCCTTACCTTCTTTATTCACATACTTAGCAATAACTGTACCATCTTCAGAAAGGACACTTGGAGTATAAGTAGCTTTCGCTACAGTGCCATTAGTGTCTTTACGTACAATAGTTACCCCTGTTGCAGTTCCAACGAAATCTTTATTTGGTGTGAAGGTTACCTTACCTGTTGGATCAACAGTATATGTTCCTTCGTTTGGAACTGTTTTACTTGTTGTACCATCTTCAAATGTAGCAGGAACAGTATTGTCCATTGGTACATCTTTATGACCAGGTACAAATGTTGGTGTACCAGATTGAGGAGTGTTCTTAGGACCTGTAGAACCTGTATCCACACCTGTTGGTGTAACTGGGGTTACAGTTGGAGTGTAACTTGACTCAACAGTTGTACCATTTGTAGGATCTGTTACAACTACTTTAGCTGGGTCTGGTGTGCCAACGAAGTCTTTATTTGGTGTAAAGGTTACTGCACCAGTTGGATCGATTGTATATGTACCAACTGTCTTACCATCCTTAGTAGCTGGGATAGTTGTTTCCTCAGTTCCAACGAACTTAGCTGGATTATCTGTTGTTGGTTTCAACTCAGTTCCATCAGCATGTTTATATGTTGGAGTACCTGTCTGTGCCTTACCTTGGATATCAGTTGATGTAGCAGGTGTTGTAGTTGGTGCTACTGGTTTATAAATAACGTATACTGTACTATCAGTTGACTCGTTTGTTACCTCAAGACTTGGAACAGTTTTCTTATCATAAGTATAATTAGCTACTTCTGGAGAAACTACTGCCTCAAGCGTTTGTGCTGCTGACCAGTCAGTGTATTCCACATTTCCTGTTACCAAGTTAATGCTTGCGCTACGTGTGAAGGTTACTGTTTGAACTTTATCAACTGTTACTTCTTTACCATTCTCATCGTTGTAGCGGTACTTGATTGTACGAGTAACTGTCTTAGTTAACTCAAGATTTTCTGCAGTACTTGGCCATACAGGTGAGTTTGGATTTTCTGGATCTACTGGTTGTCCTGGAACAGGTTTCTCATCATTTGGAGTCACTGGTTCCACACGTTGTTTAACTGTTACCGTAAAGTTTTGATTCACCGCTGTGTCGTTATCAAAAAGCTTATCAGCTGTCCTTGCTGCAACGAAACCATCTTCTACTAACGTATAGCCAGCTTTTTCAAGAGCTGCAATTGCTTTTTCACGATGAACAAAGTCGATAGTTCCTTTATAAACACCCTCTACTGTCTCAACAGATGCTTCTGGTACTTTAGCTGAATCTATCGCAACTTCTGCACCAGTTGTCACATCATAGTAAGAAATAGTTGCTGTTTGAACATTCTTTCTATAAGTATATGTCACAGTAGTTGGCTCATTTGTAACCTTACCTGAAACCTTCTTAGTAGCTTCATCAACCGTACCATTTGTTGTTTCCACTTTAACAAGAGTGTAACCAGGAATTTCTTTTGGCTCAGTTGTAAATGGAGTCGTCACTTTTTCGTTGTTTACTGGAGTTGTTGAAGGAGAGATAATATTACCCTCTTCATCCTTATACTCAACAATGACAGTTCCATCTTCAGCAACAACAGTTGGAGTGTAATTAGTTGTTACAGTAGTACCGTTGACATCTGCAATTTGCACACGCACTGGTGTAGCTTTACCTGTGAATTCTTCAGTTGGTTGGAATGTAATGACATTAGTTGTTTTATCAAGAGTGTAAGTTCCTTCACCATCAACCGTAACTGTGGTTACAGAATTTCCGTTCGCATCAAGAAGTGTCAAAGTACTCTTATTAAGAGCTACTGATTTTGGTTGACCATCTTCACCTAATACCTCAGATGTTTCTCCTTTAGCGAAGTTCAATGTTGTAGCATCTGTATCAGGGGTGTCAAAAACAATTTGTGACGTTTGCGCTTGACCTTGCTTACCAACTGTCGCTGATTCTTTAGCTGTTGGGGCTACAGGAACTACTGTTGGAGTATAAGTAGCTGTACCTGTGATGACTGTTGATTCACCTTTTTCATTAGTAATAGTAGCTGATGCTTGAACTGTTACTGGTGCTGGTGCTGGTGTTCCTTTATAAGTTGCAACTGGTTGGAACGTTACTACACCTGTTGTTGAATCAATTGTATATGTACCAACATTTTCAACAGTCACTGAAGTTGCAGTCGTTGGATTTCCAGTAGCTGGATCTACAAGTTTGTAATTTGATACTGGAGCACTCTCATCTGATGATGAAAATAGTGGTGTTTCTGACTGCTGTTCACCTTGGATATTCTTAGATGTTACATTTTTACCAGTAATCGTGATTGGTGTTACTGTTGGTTTATAGGTAGCTGTTGCTGTCTCACCATTTGAATCTGTTGCTTGAACAGTTACTCCTGTTCCTTCTCCAGTAAATGTTGGGACTGGTACGAAGGTTACAACACCTGTTGTTGGATCAATTGTGTATGTTCCTTCATTTGCAATTGTAACACTAGTAGTTGGTTGCATCGTTGATGGATCAATCAACTGACGTGTTGCAATCGTTACTGATGGATCTGATGTTTCAAATCCTGGTGTTCCAGTTTGTGTTTTACCTTGAACGTCTTTAGATGTTGCGTTCTTAGCTGTCATAGTTACATCTGTGACAGTTGGAGTGTAAGTAGTTGTTACAGTAGTGCCATTCGCATCCGCAATACGTACACTAACTGGTTTTGTAACAGTTCCTGTGAATGTTGCGACTGGTTGGAATGTAATAACATTTGTCGCTTTATCCAGTGTATAAGTTCCCTCATTTTCAACTGTCACAGATGTTACAGCATCACCGTTTGCATTAAGAAGAGTTACTGATGCTGTATTAAGATCAACAGATTTTGTTGTATTTGCATCAATAGAAACTGTTCCTTTAGCAAAGTTTACAGTTGTATCATCTGTATCTGCTGCGTCAAAGTTAATAGCAGAAGTTTGGGCTTTCCCTTGAGGTCCAGTTGTTTGAGATGCTACTGCGGTTGGTGTTACTGGAACTACTTTTGGTGTGTAAATAGCTGTCGCAGTTGCAGTAATATTAGCATTATTAGCATCTGTACCTAGAATTGCAGTTAGTTTAACAGTTACTGGAGTTGCTGTTCCTTTGAATGTTGGAAGTGGTTCGAAGGTTACAACACCTGTTTCTGGGTTAATTGTATAAGTTCCCTCATTTGCAACTTTTAAAGTCTCAACTAGACTACCATCAGCGGCAACCAACTTAGCTGGCGATGTTGCACTTGGTGAGATAGTTGAACCGTCACCTACAGAAGTAAAGGTTGGTGTTCCTGTTTGAGTAGCTCCTTGGATATCAGATGATGTAGCATCGTGACCTACAATCGTATCCTTAACCGTAATGGTGTAAGTTGTTTGAGCTACAGACGAACCTGCACCTGAATCTGTACCTGAATCTGTACCATCCAAAGTAGCTGTAACAACATTTCCGTTACTATCAATCACATCTACAACAACTTTATACACACCCACTTCTGATAAAACATAGTTACTAGCTAATGTGTAAGCTGCAGCATCTGTCTTTGTATCATATACTTTTTGAGCTCCAGATGGTGATGTTACTGTCAAACGAGTAATGTAAGTCGTTTTACTATGAGCAGTATCTTCTTTATCTGCAATCGTAACTGCAGCTTGTGCCGCATTACGAAGGTCAACAGTTGTTCCCTTAGTTGATTCATAGCTTGTTGATGTTGCAGTTGGTTTTGTGTTAATGATAGTCGCAACATCTGTGCTTGTTGCTTTGCGAGCACGAACTTCACCACCAAATCCTGATGAAGTCTTGATGTCCCATGATGAATCTCCAAGTTTAGTAGCTGTCACAGTAGAACCATCAGAAGCAGTCCATGCATCTGTAACTTTATTGTAGGTTACTGTAACAGACATTCCATCTGCAGATGTTCCATTTTTACTTGCAACTGTTGTTTTATGACGAGTTACCGCATCAACACTCTTAATTGTTCCGTCTGTTTCAAATGTACGTTTGTATGTATAGATATAGAAGTTTTGAGAACCATCTAATTGAGTCTCAGTATAGACTTGACGTTTCGTTAATGTATATGTTCCGTCTGCATTCGTAGTCTGAACAGTAGAATATTCTGCTGGAAGCTCCCAATGACCAGTTTTAGAGTTCAACGTAGCTTCATGAGTAGTGTTGTCCACATCTGTCAGCACTACCTTATTACGTAGGAAAGTAGCCTTGATATTTTCAGTGATTGCTTCAACCTTGATGTTATCCACTCCAGCTTTTGCAGTTGCAGCTTGTGTAACTGGAACATTAATTTTTCCACCTACTGTACCCAAATTTGTGCCTACTGCTGCAGCCGTATTGGTTGTTGTTACTGCATTGCCATCTACATCTTCTCCTGATGCAACTACAACCCAACTTCCATTTTGATTTTGAAGGACAGTCTTCGTTCCATCTGGCATAGTAACTACAGCGTTTGTTGCACCTTTAGAAATAGTCACAGGAACAGTTTCTGAGTAGGTTTCAATATTCAAAGCTTCTACTTTTGGTTTAACGACAACTGTAATATTCCCTTGTGTTTCCTGACCAGATTGAATCCACTGATCACGTGAACCATCAGTACTATTGTAATCTTTAGCAAAAGTTGATACATAAAATACACCTGCTTCAGTCAAGGCACCAGACAATTTAGCAGGAGAATTATATGAAACTTGACCATCAATAGTAACAGGCTGCGCTCTGTTATTTGGATCCATCTGATAGCTAACACCTGGAATTGTTGTTGCTGTTTCATCAAGAACTTGAGTTCGATTATTTACATTGACACCAGCAATACCAGTTACGGCAGTTCCATATTGTTGACGAATCGATGTTGTTGTCCCATCAGCTTTAGTATAAGATACGTTCGCACCTTGACCGCGCATTGTACGAGCACCTGATGCGTCTTGATACTTGATATCAATATCGATGTCTTGGCCAACTGTACGTTCGTAGACTGCATTATCTGTTGCGATAGTTGGCGGAGTTGTATCGATCCAACCTACCCAACCCAAACGCATATTTGCAAATTGAGTTGTTACTACTGCACCTGTTTTGCTGTTTGTAAAGATTGCTTTAAGTTTGAAGTCTTGTACCCCATTTTCAATATTACTTGTAACAATCCCTTCGACAACATCGTTTGTAGCATCATACACAAGACCATTAGGTAGATTGTAAGGTGTAGCAGCAAGTCCTGAACCATCAATACCTGTAAAGGACCAACCTTTTTCAGCCGCTGCAGCTGTCACTCCAAATCGAGACTTGATACCTGGAATGTAGACACGATCAATTCCTTGCTCATATCCCAATTTATAGATTTCTGTTGCAAGGAATTCGTATGGACCTCCATTTGAGAATACATTGGCACCACCTGAAAAGTTAGTGCTACCACTTGGACGAAGTTTACCTCTCCAAAGTTCTGCTTCTTTAGCTAGTTTTTTAGCCATGTCTGGAGTAAGGGGATAATCCATACGTCCCTTGTTGTTGTGACCTATTCTACCACCTTCAGCAGATGTCAAACCATTAGCAGGGTTGGTTTCTGAACCATCACGTTGATTAGAATAGACAACAACTTCTAAACCTTCAGCAGTCCCTCCTGTTACAGTAGTTACTCTATTCAACTCTCCTGACTGATTAGAACCATCTCGAGTCGCTGTTCCGTCAGGATTGTACTTATAAATATCCATACCTGTAGCAGTTGCTGCAGTAACAGGAGTAGAATGAGTGGTACGTGTACCGTTTGAATTAGCAGTTTCTTCAGCGTAGAAATCTTGAGGCGCTAAGGCTACAGCAAGCTTCCCATCACGACCGATTCCTGCTTTTTTAAGCTCACTGTAAACCGCAAGAATTGATTCATTTAAGCGAGTTAATTGAGCATCTACTTGTTCCTTTGTGATACTCTTATCAGCTAAAAGCACTTTTGATTCGTTAAGTACAGCTTGGTTCTTGGCCACCGCCGCTTCAATTGCTGCTCGATTCTCTGGGGCTACTTCTTTCTTACGAAGTTCTGTAGCAGCGAGGGTATTGGTTACATCTGCTTCTGATGAAACTTTATCGAGTGCCGATTTAGCTTCTGAAAGAGCTTTTTCTGTTGGTGTAGCCTTTCTTTCTGCTTCTTCTTTTGCTACCTTATCTTTATCAGCCTGTTCTTTTTCTAATCCAAGTTTGTTTGATTCAGTTACAACTGTTCCCAATGCAGAAAGAATCTCTTTTTGAACATTTACCTCTTCTTGCTTGGCAGCTTCATTTGCTAAAACAGATTTAGCAGTAGCTAAGGCTTCACGAGCATTGGCTACAACTGAGGCATCCGCATACTTAGCATTTGATAATGCAGTCTCTAAATTTGAAATACTCGTTTCAAGAAGCGACTTATTTACTTTAACTTCTTCTTTCTTAGGTGTTTCAGTTGTCTTTTCAGCCAACTGGGTATTACTTCCTCCTAATTCTGGGGAAGGATTTTCTACTTTTTGAATATTTTCTTTGGAATCTGAAACTGGATTTTGTTCAGTCGCTGAAACCGCTCCATTTCCCAAAAACATCAAACCAGCCGCAATCGCTACTGATGCCGCACCAAAACTATACTTACGAATACCGTAACGTATATACTTTTCTGTTCTAAAATCTTGTTGTTTGCCCTTCATTAGACTTAGAACCTCCTTTATGCATGTTTTTTAATATTGAATTGAAATATCCAGACAAATAGAAAGCCCCCCCCCCCCTTAAATTTTTTAGTAATATCAAGAGGTTATCATTCTAAAAAGGGTTGCCCAATAATTATCAATATCACTTAATATTGTATCATGCCACTATTATTAATTCAAGTTTCATCCTTAGACTTCCTTGAAGAAAATAGCACATACACAATTTTTAAAACAATAACATCAATGTACTAGGACATAAAATTCTATATTATATTGAATCTATCATAGTACGCTGCAATTGCTAAAATATTTCTAAAAATTAATTCTAGTTTCCTGATCGATTTGTTGATATCCTATTTCAATCCACTGTACCTGATAATATTTCCTTTCACTTCCAGAGCTTTCTATAGAAAAAAACGCCACATGGGCGTTTTCCTGTTCTTATGGTTTAATACGGTGCAACATACGTGGGAATGGAATGGCTTCACGGATGTGTTTTGTTCCTGCTGCGAAGGTTACCATACGTTCGATACCGATACCAAATCCTCCGTGTGGAACTGTACCGTATTTACGAAGGTCAAGGTAGAATTCATACTCTGTACGATCCATGCCAAGTTCATCCATCTTAGCAACTAATGCATCGTAGTCTTCCTCACGCATAGAACCACCGATGATTTCTCCGTAACCTTCTGGTGCAAGCAAGTCTGCACAGAGCACGCGCTCTGGATTTCCAGGAACTGGTTTCATGTAGAAGGCCTTGATGGCTGCTGGATAGTTCATGACAAATGTTGGCACACCAAAGTGGTTTGAAATCCATGTTTCGTGTGGTGAACCAAAGTCATCTCCATGCTCAAGATGTTCGTAGTCAGCGTCTTCATCATTTTCATGCTCTTGCAAGAGGTCAATAGCTTGATCGTAAGTGATACGTTTGAATGGCTCTGCAATGTAGCGTTTCAAGAGTTCTGTATCACGTTCCAAGGTTTCCAAGGCTTGAGGTGCACGGTCAAGAACACCTTGAAGAAGAGCTTTAACATAAGCTTCTTGCAAGTCAAGTGACTCATCATGTGTCAAGTATGAGTACTCTGCGTCCATCATCCAGAACTCAGTCAAGTGACGGCGTGTTTTTGATTTTTCAGCACGGAATACGGGACCAAAGTCAAAGACACGACCAAGGGCCATAGCGCCTGCTTCTAGGTAAAGCTGACCTGATTGGCTTAAGTAGGCTGGAGTTCCGAAGTAGTCTGTTTCAAAAAGTTCTGTTGAATCTTCTGCCGCATTTCCTGAAAGAATTGGGCTATCAAATTTCATGAAGCCGTTCTTGTCGAAGAACTCATAAGTCGCATAGATGATAGCGTTACGGATTTGCATCACCGCTACTTGCTTACGAGAACGGAGCCACAAGTGACGGTTGTCCATCAAGAAGTCTGTTCCGTGTTCTTTTGGTGTGATTGGGTAGTCTTGAGATTCACCTATCACTTCGATGTCTGTAATGTCCAACTCATAGCCAAACTTAGAACGTTCGTCTTCTTTGACAATCCCTGTCACATAAACAGAAGTTTCTTGGCTCAAGCGTTTGATGACATCAAACTTTTCAGCTCCTACTTCTTCACCAAATTTTTCTACAAAGTTTGGTTTAAAGGCTACACCTTGGAAAAAGGCTGTTCCGTCACGCAATTGCAAGAAGGCGATTTTCCCTTTTCCTGATTTGTTGGCAACCCAAG
>CAUQZY010000057.1:0-10900 GCA_963522395.1 uncultured Streptococcus sp. | reverse complement strand
ACAAGAGAAAACGGTTTGAGGAAATCTATGACCTGATTGCCATTCGTTGTATTTTAGATACCCAAAGTGATGTTTATGCCATGCTTGGTTATGTGCATGAGCTTTGGAAGCCAATGCCTGGTCGTTTCAAAGACTATATCGCTAACCGCAAGGCCAATGGTTACCAGTCTATCCATACGACTGTTTATGGGCCAAAAGGGCCGATTGAATTCCAGATTCGAACTAAGGCCATGCATGAGGTGGCTGAGTACGGGGTTGCGGCTCACTGGGCTTATAAGAAAGGCATTAAGGGGCAGGTCAATAGCAAGGAATCTGCTATTGGGATGAACTGGATTAAGGAGATGATGGAGCTCCAAGACCAGGCTGATGATGCTAAGGAATTTGTGGACTCTGTCAAGGAAAACTATCTGGCAGAGGAAATTTACGTCTTTACTCCAGATGGTGCTGTCCGTTCTCTTCCAAAAGATTCAGGACCGATTGACTTTGCCTACGAAATCCATACCAAAGTCGGGGAAAAAGCGACTGGTGCCAAGGTCAATGGCCGTATGGTTCCGCTGACAACCAAGCTCAAGACAGGGGATCAGGTTGAAATTGTCACCAACCCCAACTCCTTTGGACCTAGCCGTGATTGGCTCAACATGGTCAAGACTAGCAAGGCGCGCAATAAGATTCGTCAGTTCTTTAAAAACCAAGATAAGGAATTGTCTGTCAACAAGGGTCGTGAGATGCTGATGGCCCAGTTTCAAGAAAACGGCTATGTGGCCAATAAATTCATGGACAAGCGTCATATGGACCAAGTCCTGCAAAAGACCAGCTACAAGACAGAAGAATCCCTCTTTGCGGCCATTGGTTTTGGCGAAATTGGTGCGATTACTGTCTTTAACCGTCTGACTGAAAAGGAACGTCGTGAAGAAGAACGTGCCAAGGCCAAGGCGGAGGCAGAAGAGCTTGTCAAGGGTGGCGAGGTCAAGGTTGAAAATAAAGAAACCCTCAAGGTCAAGCATGAGGGTGGTGTGGTTATTGAAGGTGCCTCAGGCCTCCTAGTGCGGATTGCCAAGTGTTGTAATCCAGTTCCTGGTGATGATATTGTCGGCTATATCACCAAGGGTCGTGGTGTGGCTATTCACCGTGTGGACTGTATGAACCTGCGTGCCCAAGAAAACTACGAGCAACGTCTCCTTGATGTGGAGTGGGAAGACCAGTACTCTAGCTCAAATAAGGAGTATATGGCCCATATCGATATTTATGGCCTCAACCGTACAGGACTGTTGAACGATGTACTGCAAGTTCTTTCAAACACAACCAAGAATATTTCAACGGTCAATGCCCAACCAACCAAGGATATGAAATTTGCTAATATCCATGTGTCCTTCGGTATTGCCAACCTCTCTACGCTGACCACGGTCGTGGACAAGATTAAGAGCGTACCAGAAGTTTATTCTGTCAAACGGACCAACGGCTAATTATCCTAGCTCTTACTAGAAAGGCTATTATGAAAATCATTATCCAACGAGTTAAAAAAGCCCAAGTCAGTATCGAAGGTCAGGTTCATGGGAAAATCAATCAGGGGCTCTTATTGCTGGTTGGTGTTGGACCAGAGGACCAAGAGGAAGATTTGGACTACGCTGTGAGAAAGCTTGTCAACATGCGTATTTTTTCAGATGTAGAAGGCAAGATGAACCTGTCTGTCAAGGATATTGAAGGAGAAATCCTCTCTATTTCTCAGTTTACCCTCTTTGCGGACACCAAGAAAGGCAATCGTCCAGCCTTTACAGGTGCAGCCAAGCCTGATATGGCATCAGACTTCTATGATGCATTCAATCAAAAATTAGCGCAAGAAGTGCCCGTTCAGACAGGCATCTTTGGAGCGGATATGCAGGTTGAGCTGGTCAATGACGGACCAGTCACCATTATCCTAGATACTAAAAATAGATAAGGAGAGGATGGGAAAAATCTCAATTTTAGTAGAAAATGAAGTAAATTTTTCCACAATAAAACGCACATTATCAAGTTTTTCAATAACTGATAATATGCGTTTTTCTCATCTTGAAGACTTTTTGCCACGCCTTGTACAATATAGAAACAAATCCTTTGATTAAATTATTTATCTAATTTTTTGGGGGTAGTACAAAATTTTTTTCCAACATTTTTGTTATAAATAATATTTCAACCGTTCAAGTATTCCTATATAAGTTTCAAAAATAATTGAGAATCTATAAATAATTCTATTTTCTAGATGGGGTTTTATAGACACTTAAACCACCATTATCAAGTACTTCAACTTTATAACCAGCTTTTCGTAATTCTGTTGCAGTTTTTTTAGCGATTTTTTCCTTATCTTCGCTTGAATATTCCCAGAAAGGTACAGATTTTTTTGCTATACTAGAGCTCCGAAAGATGTCAGACTCCATCCAGACATGAAACATAGTACGTAATTTCCGGTCAGAGAAAAAACCACCACCATCATAAACAACAGAATCAGGCTTATTTTTAAATCTATAAATAACATATTTTTTATAATTTTTGTGTAATTGTTCTTTCTGAGCAGTTGTCATTACAGTGTTGCTAAGATGTTTCTTTGCTGTCAATGATGAATAGTAATAGAATCTCATGTAAGCGCCTCCTTTTAATTGTATTTATTTTATCATGGTGCTTTATTTATGTCAATGTTAACATAGAGAAAATTTAAAAATTGATAAAATCACTGATGTGAATGTTATATTTGAAAATTAGTTTTCAATAAATGATAATCTTGTTTAAAAATATACAGTATGTTATAATTGAAAAAACTGCTGATAAAAGAAGGTTACTATTATGAAAATCTGTAAAAATTGCCAAATCGAATTCGACGAATCTCATAATTTTTGTTCAAGGTGTGGCTCTAAATTAGAAAAAATTGTAAAATACGAAACTTTAGGAACAGAATACTTTCAAACTCGATATCCTAATGACCCGCTTTTTAGTGGGCGAATTGCTCAATATAAAAGTTGTCGTAACCATTTTAAAAGATTTATTTACGATGATTACCATTACTACATAAGTGAAATGGAACTTTGGAAAGAAGAAATACCTACAGGTGAAAGAACTCTCATTGCGACTTTAGATAACATAGAAAAGACTCATCACGATATTAGTTCATTATTTTTATTTGTAAATAAAGATGGTATTATAGTTTACTCTGAAAACTTAAAATATTTGTATTATTATCCACACTATTCAGAGTCCGGTATAAATTACTGTGATAAAGTCTCAACGATAGAATCTCAAATTGTAAGCGATATATATATTTCTGATAACTTGATTTTTTACTGTTTAGCATCTGAACCTTCTGTTTTTAATGAAGTAGTATTTGATAAACATTCTAAGCAGTCGAAACAAATACCTATATCAATCGCTCAAAAAAACAGTAAAATTGAAAAACTTAATGTAATTACGGGAGAAAAGGAAATTATATTCTCTTCAATTTATCTAGGTGACATTTATATTGAACCTACAATGACAACATCAAATGGATATGGATTATCTGGCAATAGAGATTACTTGGCTTTTTCTGTCAATATTTATAATATTTCGAGTGAGACAGATTTTGATTCTTGTGAAGCGAAAGACACGAAAGTTTTATTTAATCTAAATACGAAAGAAATTAAAATTTTACCAACAGACACATTAGGGAGATATTTTCTATTCCTAGATGCTCGAAGAAATCAAATTTGGTATGTGGATATGGAACAATTTAAGCATATTAGATATGATATTGAAACTGGTATAATAGAAGAACTTGAACATAGTGATAAATTCGATCTTCATACTTACTTTGATGGTGTTGATGCTTATTATTATAAAGGATACCAGTGTTCCAAATTATTTAGAAATGGAAGTACTGAGGAATTTATTAATACAGAGACACATGGTGATGAAAGCTTTTTTAAAACTGATAAATGGATTATGTTGTTAAGTGATACAAACACGTTTTTCCGTACTGAAACATACCTTTATTTTGAAAACGGTGCGATTAGCCCAACTTATCAATCAACATTTACTCTCACAGAACAGTTAATTTAAAATTAATTCCTATCTTGTTTTATTGAGAAACGCCTAGGCTTGAAAGTAAATATGACCAAGACTAAGATTACTAGACCAAGAGAGTTGAAATGTCTAGATTTTGGAATCTAGAAATCATCAGATTGTTTGAGAAATCGTCCACATCAAGATAGTATTCGGAGATTTAAGCTTAAATTGAAGAAACTAACTGTAGTATAGACTTAACAAGACGTATTGAACAACTGAATTTGTCCATTCGAGGATGGATAAACTATCTCTCATTTGGAATTATGAAAAGTATAGTCACCAGCATAGATGAGCACTTGGGTACTCGCTTACGAGCGATTATCTTGAAGTAATGGAGGAAGAAATTTATACGATTATGGGGATCGCTTAAGTTAGGGATTCCTAAATGGATAGCAGATAAGGTATCTGGTTGAGGTGACTACTATCAATGAGTAGTTCAGAGGTCGGTATTAAAAGTACGATATCAAAAGCAGTCCTTGAAAAACATGGACTGCTTTTGTGTTTGGATTATTACCTTGAACGACATGCGTTAAAAGTTAGTTGAACCTCCGTAGTTCAAACGGCACGTACGATGGTGTGAGAGGGACTAAAGATTGTTCCTTACTCGATTCCAAAAATACTCCAAAATGCAATCTGTTCCTGATAGGCCTTGGGGAAATCTTGTTTCAGGCTTTGGCTTATGCGATAGGAAGGGATGAAATGTACTAGGATTAGGAGAGTGCCATGAAGGAAAAGTGGGATACCACTTAAACATATCAAGGAGAGAATCATCAGGATATCCCATAGGAGAATTTGTAAGGCAAAGCGCCAGAATCTTGGTCTAATCTGGGAATAGAGTTGACTAAAGTGGTCACAAAGTTGGTTGGAGAGATAGGCCAATAGCACAGGATGAAAGAAAATGAGCCAACCACTGTAAATCAAAATCCAATCCCAAGTAAGCCCCTCTTTAAATGTCAAAAATGCCAGCATGATTCCATCAATGACAAGGAGTTGAATAGTTTTGATGGAGATGATTTTCTTCATGATAAAACCTCCTTTTCCTTAGAGACATTCCCACAAAGAGATATGTTTGTTGTAAAAGTCTAGATAGTTTTCTCTTAGGTAGTCCGCCGTCCTATAATATAAAGTAGAATGACAAGCAGTGACGATTGGCATAAGAGTGGGAAATCGCTGAGAACTAACGAAGGCTAAAAGGACAAAAAATAGAAAATCAATGGAGAGAACCCCTAAATAGTAGAAGCGAATCTTTTTATTGATTTGAGGATAAATCTCAGCGAATTGATGTTTGAGTTGGACAACCAAGCGAAATAGCAGGAGTCCCTGAGCAAGGAGGAAAATAAAACCAGTAAGCAAGAACAAGTCGAAAGCTGTCTCGGGTCTAGTACTAAAAAATGCAAGTAGTAGCAAATCGATGACTGCAATTGCTGTATAATGGATTCTAAAGAGTTTTTTCATAAGATGACCTCCCTCTTTTGTCTAGCTTCATTCTACTCCAAAAGAATGGGAGTTACAAGTAAAATGATAAAAAATTTTAGTAAGGAGATTCTGTTAGATTTCTTTATTTGATTTCCCTCTTATTGTTCCACCTCTTCATCATTCCATACAAACAAAGCTCCGATTGCATTGAGGATATAAAAGATATATTTTCCGATATTGGCAAAGTTTCCTTGAATGCCAGCCTTTGTCAGCTGAACGAAATTGTAAATCAACCAAAAGCCCCACTGAGTTGTTAGTTTCAATGCGTTCAAAGCATTGGCAATGAGGGACAGTGCAAAGGCAATAGTTGTTACGTAGGCAAGGAGATTCATCTTGCCCCCATAGCCGATATAGTTGGTCACAAAGGCAAAGAGGAAGGCGATGATGGAAATGATGATGGCCGCCAATTTTAGCTGTTTTTGGCTCATTTGGTTGGGTCTGCCTTCTTGCGAAGCTTCCCATTTCTTAATAGCAAAGGTATAAATGAGGAAGGTGACAGGATAGGTGATAATGGCCGCCTTATTTCCAAGGATATAATCAATGGTACCAGATAAAATCGTATTGACAATACCAAAGTAATTTCCCCATTTGCTTAATTTTCCCGTGAAACGAGTGGACAACATGGAAATCCCAACGTTGGTTACGGAAATCAATCCAAAGGGTACAAGAGCAGTCCATGGTCCCCAGTCTACAAATTTATCGAGGCGTGAGTTGAGGTAACCAGATGCAATCGCAATCCCAACGACCAAAGCAACTCCGAAGAGGTCAAACCATTTGGATGTCGCAAAAATTTTTAGTGATTTTTTCATATATTAAAATATCTTTCTTTTTTTTACAAATATTCTACAACTAAATGAAAGTAAAATCAAATGATAGAAATAAAACCCTGAAAATAAAACTTTCAGGGTTGGTTGGGTACTTGAGAAATTAGTCGATTTTCTCGACGTAGAGTTGTTTGGCAATGTCCATACCTACTTGTAAATCCTCTTCGTTACTGAGGATAGTGAAAGTATTGCTGAAGCCATCAAACTGCTTGACTTGGAGCGGATCACCGATGTGAAGTGCATGCTTGTCCAGATAATGGAGAATGTCAAAGCTATCGTGCACCCGAGTCAGGCGGTAGGCGCCAGCTTCCTTGATGTCAGCTAGTGGGAGGTTATTGATTTCAACCAGGAGTTCTCCCTTGGCAGGAATGGTTCCTCCGTGGGGGCAAGTCTTGGGGAATCCAAGCAATTTTTCTAGCCTCTCCACGAATAGCTCAGAGACAGTATGTTCCAATACCTCAGCTTCCTCGTGAATCTGGTCACTCGTATAGTCTAAATGATGAACTAGAAAAACTTCAATCAAGCGGTGTTTACGATAGAGCTCAGAGACTAGTTTAAGGCCGAGGTCAGTCAGTAGATAGCCACATTCCTTGTCCTTGAGGATGAGGTTTTCACTCTTCATCCGTTTAATCATTTCAGTTACGGCAGGGGGAGAGACTTGCATACGAGCCGCAATTTCCTTGTTGGTAATCTTATGCAAGTCTATGCCAATTTCATAAATACACTTTAGATAATCTTCTTTATTCGGGGTCATTCGTTTCCTCTTGTCTAATATCTTTATCTAGTATATCAAAAAAAGCTAGATTTCTCTAGCTGTGACTTTTTATGTTATACTTATTGCAAGAGAAAAAACGAGGAGATGGATATGACGAAAATAGCTCTTCTTTCAGATATTCATGGAAATACCACCGCCTTGGAGGCTGTTTTGGCAGATGCTCGGCAGCTAGGAGTGGATGAATACTGGCTTTTGGGAGATATTCTCATGCCAGGGACAGGGCGTAGAAGGATTTTGGACTTGTTGGCTCAACTACCGATTACGGCTAGAGTTTTGGGAAACTGGGAAGACAGTCTTTGGCATGGTGTCCGCAAGGAATTGGATAGTACTCGTCCCAGTCAACGCTATCTCTTGCGCCAGTGCCAGTATGTTTTAGAGGAAATTTCCCTAGAAGAAATTGAACTGCTCCACAATCAACCACTCCAGCTTCATCGTCAGTTTGGGGATTTGACGGTAGGAATTAGCCACCATCTTCCTGATAAGAATTGGGGGCGAGAGTTGATTCATACTGGAGCGCAAGAGGATTTTGACCGCTTGGTGACCAATCCGCCTTGTGATATTGCTGTTTATGGTCATATTCACCAGCAGTTGCTTCGTTACGGGACTGGTGGGCAATTGATTGTCAATCCGGGTTCGATTGGCCAACCTTTCTTTCTAGATGCCCAGTTACGGAAGGACTTGCGAGCCCAGTATATGATTTTGGAGTTTGATGACAAGGGCTTGGTAGATATGGACTTCCGACGGGTAGACTACGATGTGGCAGCTGAATTGCAGTTGGCTAAAGATCTTAAACTTCCCTATTTTGAGGTTTATTATGAAAGTCTGGTCAATGGTATCCACCATACTCATCATCAGGAATTTCTGAGAGAATTGGCCCAGAAAGAGGGCTATGATAGGGAATTAGATGCTTGGTTGAAAAGTGGTAACGATTGACATTACAACTAAAAAGGGTATAATAATAGAAAAAAGAAGAGTAGAGGCAGGATAGCCTCGTAAAAAGGAGAAGAGGATGCAAATTCCAAGTAGATTTACCATTGCGACTCATATGCTGATAATCATTGCCCTCAAGGGGAAGGAAAGCAAGGTGACCAGTGATTTTCTGGCTGCTAGTGTCGGGGTCAATCCTGTCATTATCAGAAAGACCTTGTCCCAGTTGAAGAAGGCAGAGCTGATTTCAGTAGCGCGTGGAACAGGTGGAACAGAGATTGTTAAGGATCTCAAAGACATTAGTCTATTAGATGTTTATCAGGCGGTTGAGTGTCTTGGTAAGACAGGTCAACTCTTCAGTTTTCATGACAATCCAAATCCAAATTGCCCAGTTGGAGCTCATATTCATGATGTTTTGGATCAAAAATTGGAGAGAATCCAGCTGGCTATGGAGGCTGAACTTGGTCAGACTAGTCTAGAACAAGTCGTGGCCGATGCAGAGAGTCAGATGAAGGATTGAGAGGGATAGATGCCCTCTTTTTCTCTATGTAAAATTGTGATAAAATAGAATCATTAAAGGAGGAAGAAATGTATCTCGTTATAGGAATTGTATTAGCCTTTATAGTGTCATTTTGGAAGGATAATAGAAGTTTGTGGAATCCAGTATTATTCTTATTATCCCTCATTTCCAGTTATTTTTATCTAGGCTACCTTTTTTATCAAAATGGGTATGAGAAGATTCATTTCGCTTTTTTTATATTTCCCTTTATTTTACTTCCTTTTTTGCTTTTTCTAAGTGGCATCTTTCTAATCTATAATGGGGTCATTTTGTTGAAGCGAGAGGGACGTTCAAAGGCTAATTATCTCTCCATGCTCCTTGGAATAGTCATTTTGCTATTTTTTGCTTTGATGTCATTTCGATTGGGAGGACGACATGAATTATTTTACACCAATCACTTTCTAAATATTTTATTTGCATTTATTGCTTATTCTTACTTTATTTTTGGTTTTGCTTTTGTGGCTTTTATGTTGTACTCTATCTTGTATCTCTTTATTCCTAAGAAGAAGCATTATGATTTTATTATCATTCATGGTGCAGGTTTGTTAGACGGAGAAAAGGTAACACCTTTGCTGAAGAGGAGAATTGATAAGGCAGTGGAAGCTTATCACAAGTCTAAGAATCCTCATATCAAAATCATTGCAAGTGGTGGTCAAGGAGGAGATGAGAAGATTTCTGAAGCGCAGGCCATTACAAACTATCTTCTTGAAGAGACAGATGTTCCCCAAGATGCGATTATTCTGGAAGATCAATCAAGGACTACCTACGAGAACCTTCTCTTTTCTAAGGAACTTGGTGAGGAACTGGTAGCCAAACCTCAATTCCTCTTTGTTACAAATGACTATCATGTTTTTCGTACCAGTACCTATGCGCGTAAGTTAAATATGAAGGGAGATGGCCTCGGATGTAGGACGGCAGGCTACTACATACCATCTGCTTTTATTCGGGAGTACATAGCGCTCTGTGTCAAGATGAAATGGCTTTTCCTTGCCTTTTATGTCCTGCTATCAGTCCTCATTTTGATAGCCTACAAAGGGATTATTTGGTAGTCAGATTTTATTAAAAAAGACTTAGAATACACATGAAAGTATGTATTCTAGGTCTTTTGTTTTATATACATTTGATTTTTGAAAGGTACTATCTATTTTTCCATGCTTGGTAACGGGTATCAATCAATAATTGGGTAAGGCGTCCCATGGTTTCCCTTTCTTCTGGAGTGAGGGATTGAGCTTGGACAAAGAGATGATGGATGTGTTCAATAGCTTTGAAGGAAGATAGGTCATTGATGGAGTTAATGCCAGCATCTAGAATGGTGCCAAAGAAGAGATCGAAGTAGAGCTGGAGTTCTTCGTCAGGGACTGTCGCCACCCATTCTTTGAAGGTTGTGTCAACTTGTTGACTATCACTGTTGGTTTTATCCAGTTGGACGAAGTGCTTGTCCTCAATCTGCCAACTAAAGGTATCGTGCTGGGCGATACCACCTAAGGCAGTACTGTGCACGATGATTTGGTGGTTAGGGATTTCCATCATCATACCGATAATGGAACCTTGTGGAATGAAGACCTTGGTTCTATCCATTACCCTTTGATAGCCCTCAGTTTGTGTCAGTTCTTTGTGGAGACCGGGCGCATCAAAGGTATAAACTGCTGTGATTTGATTTTGCGATCTTTGCTCAATTTGACTAGCAGCATAGATGGCTAGATTTCCTCCCTTGGAATGCCCGGCCAGAATGACCTTTTGCTTAGGATGGCGGGCAAAAAAGTTCTTTAAATAGCGAAGGGCGTGTTTTTGAGCAGGAATTTCCTTCATATAGGTTAGGTGGAAATCTTCCTTCCAGCCAATGATACTGTCATCTGTCCCACGAAAGATAATCAAATAGGTATCGAGAGTGAGGCGGTAGGTCATAGCAGCAAATTGCTTTTGCAGTTCAGGGTCGATGTCGTTGATAAAATGGGTGAGTTTGCAATTTTTGAAGCGTTTGTGTTGAGCTAGTTCATCTAATAGATGGAGGCGATTTTTGCTGGTCAACATGTTAGGCTCTCTTGGAACCTGAGTAGCTAGGTCTAAAAGTCGCTGAGGACTTGTGGAGACCAGATTATCAAAGGAGAGGTAGGTGGCTTCTGTTAAGGCTAGGATGTCTAACTCATTCAATGGAAAGTCGTAAAAGGAATCGTGTGCGACATCTTTTAGATAATCAAAAATATTGGCCATAAGAGCTCCTTTCTTTTTATTTATCTTATCACAATCACATAGAATTTACTAGTTGGTTTG
>CAUQZY010000056.1:0-11102 GCA_963522395.1 uncultured Streptococcus sp. | reverse complement strand
ACAGCCTTAACTCCAAGGATTCCCAGCAGTTGGAAGAGACAGTGGATAAGCTCTATAAACTGACTCCAAATATCAAGGCTATTGTGGCGGATGAGATGAAGGGCTACATGATTCAGAACAACGCTGCTATCGGTGTGACCTTCTCTGGGGAAGCTAGCCAAATGCTAGAAAAAAATGAAAATCTACGCTATGTGGTACCGACTGAGGCCAGCAACCTTTGGTTTGACAATATGGTCATTCCCAAAACAGTCAAAAACCAAGATGCCGCCTATGCCTTTATCAACTTTATGTTGAAACCTGAAAATGCTCTTAAAAATGCAGAGTATGTCGGTTATTCAACACCAAACCTACCAGCTAAGGAATTGCTCCCAGAGGAGAAAAAAGAAGACAAAGCCTTCTATCCAGATGCTGAAACCATGAAACACCTAGAAGTTTATGAGAAATTTGATCATAAATGGACAGGCAAATATAGCGACCTCTTCCTACAGTTTAAAATGTATCGGAAGTAGGAGTAGAAGGTAAAAAAACGAATCAGTTAGAGCTCAATGTCGTTAAGTTAGTGATCTAACTGTTTGAATAGGAGGTGTGATTGAGGTCATCAAAGTGACTCTCTATCGCATCTCCTATTTTTTGCATGACAAATAAAGGTTTTTCACCCCATTTTTTGAGATTTATGTTACTCTATAGATGAAATCAACTACCGAATGGTCCTTTATCTTTCTTGGATGTTTTCGATTCGGTCGAATAATAGATAACTGTTTCTTGAGGTAGTTTTTCAACTGGAGGGAAGAAAGTGAATCGGTAAAAAACAAACGGCAGGCATAAGCCGCATCTGAGAAACACACTTTATATCTTTGTTTTTTGTGACTACTGTCGATGGCAACTTGCGAGGTTACCCAACGACAAAAGTTAAAATTTGTAAAGCGAGCAAAGATTTCTTGGAGAATCCCTTCCTTCTTTTTTGCATGAAAATTGACCAAGCCAACACTGTATTTCAGGTCACGAAAACTAGTCTCTATGCCCCATCTGCTGGCGTAGAGATTTTTTAATTCTTGGACTGAATAGTCTGTATTTGTCACTAAAGTTTCGTATTTTCCTTCTTCCACTTCTAAACGCACCATACGAAAAGGAAGTTCATAGAGTGCTACAGGATCCTGTTTTTGACTTGTTTCTGGAAGAAAATCAAAAGTAGAATTGTGTGGAATAAAACGATAGTCATTGGTAAAATCACGATAACGTTTTTTAAACTGCTTGGTTTGCTTTCGTGATAATGTTAGAGAGAATGTTTGATCAAAACACTCTGTATTTGGCAAGTTGAAGTTGGATGTCAATACGGTCTTCTAGAGTGAGATGTTTTTGTTTTTTCGTCATGAGGTGTATTCTCACGAAAAATCTCAGACTTAATTCTAGCATCATTCGTCGTCTTAGACTAACTTCCAATTTGGGGAGAGAGATGGAAGTTACTTTGAGAAGTTACTAACGAAATATCTACATTGAAACACTACATTATAGACTGCAAATTGCGCTTAAAAATGATATAATGGTAAAGTTATATAGTCCCGATAAGATGGTAGGTATTCAGCACTAAGAAATTTCCTATCACTACTTTGTAACTCGCAAAGAATGACGGCTCCAAAGTAGTCGCTCGTCATTCTACGGTTGCCGCTATAACGCGGTCACCCTATGCGCCTTACTAGCTTCAGAAATAAAAAAGTATCGTTTTTATTTCTTTCGCGTCTTAACTCTTAGAAAATGAAAATACCTATCAGTACTTTGTAACTCTATAACACTATTTTTAAGGGGGGACATTTTTATGTCAGAACGTAAATTATTCACGTCTGAATCTGTATCTGAGGGGCATCCAGATAAGATTGCAGACCAAATTTCAGATGCGATTTTGGATGCTATTTTAGCCAAGGATCCAGAAGCGCACGTTGCTGCTGAGACAGCTGTTTATACTGGTTCTGTCCATGTTTTTGGTGAAATTTCGACAAATGCCTATGTGGACATTAACCGTGTGGTTCGCGATACCATTGCAGAGATTGGATATACCAATACAGAATATGGTTTTTCTGCGGAGACAGTGGGAGTCCATCCGTCACTTGTTGAGCAGTCACCAGACATTGCTCAAGGTGTTAACGAAGCCTTGGAGGTTCGTGGGAATGCAGACCAAGATCCGCTTGACTTGATTGGCGCTGGTGACCAAGGGCTCATGTTTGGATTTGCAGTGGATGAAACAGAAGAGCTCATGCCATTGCCAATTTCACTCAGTCATAAATTGGTTCGTCGTTTGGCAGAACTTCGTAAGTCTGGGGAAATCAGCTACCTTCGCCCAGATGCTAAATCACAAGTTACAGTTGAGTATGATGAAAATGACCGCCCAGTACGTGTGGACACCGTCGTGATTTCTACTCAGCACGATCCAGAAGCCACTAATGAACAAATCCATCAAGATGTGATTAACAAGGTTATCAAGGAAGTGATTCCAGCATCTTATTTGGATGAGCAAACAAAATTCTTCATCAATCCAACTGGTCGCTTTGTAATCGGTGGCCCTCAAGGGGACTCAGGTTTGACTGGTCGTAAGATTATCGTAGATACGTATGGTGGCTACTCTCGTCATGGTGGTGGTGCCTTCTCTGGTAAAGATGCGACTAAGGTGGACCGTTCTGCGTCATATGCGGCTCGCTATATTGCTAAAAACATCGTTGCAGCAGGTCTTGCTAAGAAAGCAGAAGTGCAATTGGCATACGCTATCGGTGTTGCCCAACCTGTTTCTGTCCGTATCGATACTTTTGGTACAGGAACAGTAGCTGAAAGCAAACTTGAAAAAGCGGCTCGTCAAATCTTTGACCTTCGTCCTGCAGGAATTATCCAAATGCTGGACCTTAAGCGCCCAATTTACCGTCAAACAGCAGCTTATGGACACATGGGACGTACAGATATTGACCTTCCATGGGAACGTTTGGATAAGGTAGATGCTTTGAAAGAAGCAGTAAAATAAAATCTTAAGAGGGGATTTCCCCTCTTTTAGGTAACTTCTCAAACTAACTTCCATTGTCCCACAACCTAGCTTTTAGTATGAGAAAACGCGTGAAATCAGTGGAAATTCGTCTTAGACTTACTTCCACTGGTTTTCTTTTTTTTTTTTGCTATATAAGGGTTCAAAAGCGAAAAGACTCAGAAAAAAGTGCAAGACAAATAGCTCTAAAACAGAGTCGTCTTAGAGTAAATTCCAGTTACTAGCGTTTAGTGTGAGACTGTTCGATGGTCATAAGATGTGTAGTTAGAGGGGAAAATCCCTTTATTTCAATAAATCAGGTGATAAGTGTGTGTCTTCTGGTTTGACAAATTGGAAAACCAGAAGAGCAGCGATGTCCTCGCTAAAGGTGAAGGTTTCACCGCGCCCTAAACCTAATTGGATATCATTACGGTCTGAAAAGGTAAGGTGTTTATGTTTTGTCATAGCGGATTTCATTTCTAACTCAAATCTCTCATACTTAATTCCACAATAAAAATCTGTTTTAGACTAATTTCCACTTTGGATAGGCAAGTGGAAGTTGCTTTGAGAAGTTAGCCGAGCAATCAGGCTTTGATTTTTTACAGTCTCTAATAGATTTTCACCCCTTATTTGTGGTATAATGAAACGATACGATAGAAAGAATAATGAACAATATGACTGATTTAAAAGCAATTCAGGCTCGAAGTCTGGAGATGGCTGAATATTTTGTGGCTTTTTGTAAAGAAAATGATTTGCTTTGCTATCTCTGTGGGGGAGGCGCTATTGGTGCCCTTCGAAACAAGGGTTTCATTCCTTGGGATGACGACCTAGACTTTTTTATGCCCCGTAAGGATTATGAAAAATTGGCAGAATTATGGCCTCGTTATGCAGATGAGCGTTATTTCTTGTCAAAGAGTAACAAGGATTTTGTCGACCGCAATCTTTTTATTACTATTCGTGACAAGGAAACTACCTGCATTAAGCCTTATCAGCAAGATTTGGATTTGCCACATGGTCTGGCCTTGGATGTTTTGCCTTTGGATTATTATCCGAAAAATCCAGCTGAGCGGAAAAAACAGGTTCGTTGGGCTTTGATTTATTCACTCTTTTGTGCCCAAACTATTCCAGAAAAGCATGGCGCACTTATGAAATGGGGAAGCCGTATTTTACTGGGGTTGACTCCAAAATCTCTCCGTTATCGCATTTGGAAAAAAGCTGAAAAAGAAATGACCAAGTATGATCTAGCTGAGAGTGATGGAATCACGGAACTATGCTCAGGCCCTGGCTACATGAGAAACAAGTACCCAATCGAATCTTTTGAAGACAATCTTTTCTTGCCATTTGAAGGGACAGAGATGCCTATTCCAGTTGGTTATGATGCCTATCTCAGCACTGCTTTTGGAGACTACATGACACCTCCGCCAGCAGATAAGCAGCTACCACATCATGATGCTGTTGTCGCTGATATGGATAAGTCTTATACAGAATATAAGGGAGAATATGGTGTATGATGGGAGAAAAAATTAGCGTTATTGTTCCAGTTTACAATGTAGAAGCCTATCTGGAGCGATGTGTGGAGTCAATTCTTCATCAGACTTATACTAATTTTGAACTAATCCTAATAAATGATGGTTCTTCTGATTCTAGTGGACAAATCTGTGATCATTTAGCAAATCAGTATGAAAATATCAAGGTTTACCATATCGAAAATGCTGGTGTTTCTAATGCCAGAAATGTTGGAATTCAGCTAGCGACGGGTGCTTGGATAACTTTTGTTGATAGCGATGATTTCGTCACCAATGATTACCTAGCTACTTTAGCTAGTGCAGCTGAGGGAGGAAATGTAGGTTTTGTGATTGCTCCTCTACACCATATCAAAAATGGAATAGTGACAGACTTACCCCCGTATTCTGGTAGAAAAGAACTTTGGTCAACAGAAGAAACCATGAAAGAATTACTGATGACCACTAAGACATCATTCTTTCCAGTCGCAAAACTATTTAAGAGAGACCTGCTGGCAGATGAGAAATTTAATACAGACTACCATCTAGCTGAAGATGCCTTGTTTTTAACTGAATTGCTACTAAAGACAAGATGTAGTAGCGTATTTATTGACAAACCAATTTATTATTATGATCATCGTGAGGGAAGTGCGACAACATCTGTTAATCGGTATGTATTTGATACGATAGAAGTTTATAAGAACATCATTACTCAAGTATCACAAGTATTTCCTAATTTAAAGTATGAATTAAAAAATAGAGAATGTTGGTCGTATATTACAGTTTACGATAAAATCATCTTTACTTCATCTGAACAGTATCAAAAGGAGAAAGTAGAACTAAGGGCTTGGATTATTCAGCATCGATACGAAATCTGGAAGGATGCTTACTTCACTGTATTTCGTAAGATAGCTGTCCTGTCACTTGTCTTTTCTCCATGGATATATAAAAAAATTGTTGGATTAAAAAACTAATATCATGAGAAGGAGTTGAAAATGAATTTTTCAAAAATGGATGAATACTTTGAAAAATCAAAACTATGGATTGCATATCTCTTTGTTTTCATTTCGATTTTAAGTATGAGTTCACTGGTTTATAAGATAGCAAATCCCCTTTATAAAGGATTGTCAGCGATTGTAGTGCTTTATATTTGCTATACCTTATTGTTTAAGTGGAAAAAAATCACAGTAGATCGTAAATTTCTGTCCTTATTTGGTCTATTAGCAGGAAGTCATCTGTTATCTGCTATTTTTAATCGCTCTGGACATTTGATTGGAAATGTGATTGAGATCCTCTTTATGGTAACCTATATTTTATTATTTACCATGTTAGAATCAGGTCAATTGAAGAAATTATTTGATTGGATTGTTTACACTATTCAAATTATTTCTTTTTCTTCTGCGATTTTTGCATTTACATTATTAGTAAGTAAAGTACTTATCCTATTTAAAATTGGACAGCAATCTTATTACTATGGTGTTATGAATGGGCGTTTGTGGGGAATTGTCAATCCCAACGCTAGTGCAATTTTTTCATATATTAGCATTGTTTTGGCTATGTATTTGATTCATAAAGGAAGTAAATATTCTGTCTATCTTAAACTGAATAATGTGATTCAATTAGTTTACTTCGCAACCATGCAAAGTAGGGGTGCTTTATTATCTTTAGTGTTAATGATTGGGTTTTATAGTTTCTTTATTAACAGGGGCAAGCTAGCTAAGCGATTTCTAATCTTTATTGTTTCTGCTTTACTTGTTTCTGCTGCTAACATCGGATTGAGTTATGTAACCTCTATTTACATATCCTCGGGGAAAGCGACTGTATTAGACTTAAATAAAGGACAATCTTATGCAGAAACGGATTCTTCAGTTATAAAAAAAACAGGTGAACTTCATCTAATAGAAACAACACCTAGTGGTAGAACTTATATTTGGAAAAATGCTATAAAAATGGGAAGTGCTAAACCAATTTTTGGTTATGGTGTAAGGAATGTTCCAGATTATTACACAAAATATTTCAGTAAATTTGAGATTCAAAATTCTCTTATTGGTGGAAATTTCCATAACATTTTGGTAACGATATTTGTTAGTTCTGGAATTTTAGGTTTAGTATCCTTTCTACTTCTACTAGGATATATAATTAAGCGCTTTTTGACTTATTTGATTGTTTCTAAAAAGAACTCTGAAAAGTTGATTATGATTCTTTTCTTTGGCATCTTGTTCGGTCAATTATTTGAAAGTCAGATTATGTACTCAACTAACTTTATCAATATTATTTTTTGGTTGATTATTGGCTATGGATTAGTTATTTGTAAACGTGATGAAGATATTCGTTATCAGGAAGTAACTGATATTAGAGAGATTCAACAGATGGAACTAGGAATCATGGAATACATTCATGAAACTTGTCAGAAAATTGGTGTCAAATATTTCCTAGCTTATGGCAGTCTTATCGGTGCGGTTCGTCATAAAGGTTTTATTCCTTGGGATGATGATATGGATATCTGTATGTTGCGTGAAGACTATGAGAAGTTGCAAGACTACCTTATCACTAACCCTGACGAACGTTACGAAGTTATGTCTTATAAAAATAATCTCAACTATGTCTATCCCTTCATGAAAGTGCAGGATAATCAAACTTATTTGTTAGAAGAAGATGTTAGAATTGATTCCAATATGGGGATTTATGTAGATATTTTCCCTGTAGATGGTTACGAAGATGACTCAGTTTTTAAAGATAAAATGACGAGACTTATAAAAAAACGTCAATTAAGCTGTTATACATTTAAGGGTATTACCAATACTAAAAGCCTATTAAATTCTTTAATTCGCTATATATCAGTCATTATCTTCTATTTCACAAATACGAACAAGTATATTAGAGGCATTGATGAGCTTGCTCAATCTAGAAAAGTAGATGATTACGAGTTGGTTGACTATCTTATTTATAAAGATATGAATAAACCAGTCTGGAAGCGAGAGTGGTTGAAACAAACTATTACGGGTGTATTCGAAGGTAAGGAATTTATGATTCCAAAAAACTATCATGAAATTCTGACCTCGGACTACGGAGATTATACGCAACTGCCACCAGTTGAGCTAAGATTCTCTCATCATGATTTTCAATTGTGGAAAATTATTAAGGTGTCTCAGTGATATTATTGAAATGAATAAACCATTGACTCAATGTAAAAAGATTAGGAGTGAATAATAGATGTCAGAGAAAATTTTGACTCTTGAAGAAATTAAACAAATTGAATTAGATATTTTAAACTATTTGCATGAATTGTGTGAGGAGCATGAAATCAAGTATTTTATTGATTTTGGAACCTTGCTAGGAGCTGTACGCCATAAAGGTTTTATTCCTTGGGATGATGATACCGATATTTCTTTGGCTCGAGATGAATTTGAAAAGCTCTACGAGATATTAAAAAATGAAAAACATCCCTACTACAGATTAATTTCATATAGAGAAACAAAAGGCTACCCTTATACATATATGAGAGTTTATGATGTGAGGACAAGAAGAGATGCTAATCTTTTAGATAAGTCAGTTATTCTAGGTACTTGTGTTGACATTTTTCCATATGATGGAGTTGTTACAGATGAACGTGATAGAAAACAGATGAGGCTTTATAAACAATTTATTAGACTTTCGTCTCTGAATTTTAAAGGAGTCAAAAAAGATAATGGAGGAGTCAAGAATTTACCACGTTATGTTGCATCTGCAATTTTCAGACTGACTTCTCCACAGAAATGGAATGAAAAATTGGAGAAGTTAGCTTTGCAATATGATATTGAGCAGGCTACAGATCTTGCATGTACTACTTATGACTCTTACTATCCAAGTGGAATTAAGAAAGAGTGGTTATATGATACAATTGAAATGCCATATGAGAATATTCTTGTGAAGGTTCCTAGAAAATTCCATGAGATTCTGGTTTACGAGTTTGGTGAAGACTATATGACTCCTCCGCCTATTGAAAATCAAAATCCAGGAACTGATAAAAATTACTGGATTGATTAATTTATGAGCAAATTGCTTTGATTTGATAATTCGATAAAATAAATAGCCTACCTATCTACTGGAATATTCCTTGTTTTCGATAGGTAGGTTATTTTTTAATTTCTTTTAATCTTAGCAAGTGCAAGATTGAGTGCATAGTGGAGTGTTTTATCTTTTGTAAGAAATAGCGTCAAGAGATAATAGATACCGCAAGTCGCAATAGTCGAGAGAACCATGAGTATCATATTGAAGTTGACTGTATAAGAGTTGATTTGGAAAAGGAATTTAAACGCAAAATAGATCGGAATGAATCCGAGCGATACAATAGTATAGCGTGTTAAGGTAGTAAAGATTTCTTTCAAGTCAAGCAGATGACGTTTCTTGATAAAGTAAATTTCCAGTAGAACAACTACAGTTTCTGCAATAATAGTAGTAGCAATGTAGTACTCTGGTGCAAAAATATTATTGAAATACAAGAGACTGTTGAGTAGGATATTAGCGCCGCCACCAATAAAGTAAAAGGCTGTTAAACGATTTTCGTGGTCGTTGATGAAGATAATTTGTTTACCAAGTATTAACTCAATGGCCCAAATGATGGTACGAAAGGCGAAGACACTAGTCACAATACCTGCTTCGAGGTATTTTTCAGAAGAGTAGATAACTGCTGCGTAGTTTCCTAATACCATAATCCCAATACTGGTTGGAATGATAAGGAAATAAAAGAGGGCGGCTCCTTGGTTCAGAAGATTTTTATAAGATTCGTAGTCTTTCTTACCGAGATAGTAGCCGAGACGTGGAATACTGACGTTGATAGCTCCACTCAGGACACTGGCAATCAACATAACGATGCTGAAAGCAATGGTGTAGTAAGAAATGTAGTTTTCATCAGGCCCTTTGGTGATAAACATTCTATCAAGTAAGGTGTAGAGCATATTGGCGTTCGCTAGTAGAAGCATAGTCAATAGTGGCTTAGATGCTTTGACCAATTCGACAAGACCAATCTTAACAAAGGAAACTTCTCGCTTAATCCAGAGAAAACTGAGTAGATAGTTGAGAATTGTCGTTGCACTCATGATGACTGCATAAGGTACGATATCATTTGGAGTTTTTACAAAGGTGAAGATAGCGACCAACATGGCAATACGAATAACCAAGGTCTTGTAAAGGATGAAGGCATAATTTTCATAAGCTTCGTTCATCCACTCGATATAAAGGAATTGGAAGAGAGCCTGGACACCAAGTATGTAGTAGAGTTCTTTCAAATTTTCAATACTATTATCTAGGTAAATAAACAAAAAATAGATACTTGTTGTAAGGACAGAAGTAATAATGGAGATATAGAATAATTTAGAGAAAACATAGTTGATTTTATTTTTATCATCCTTGACCTTACTGATAGCTCGAATTCCGTAGTTATAGATTCCAAATGCGGCTAAAGGAATGACAAAGCTAGCCCAGGTATTGGCGGTATTGAAATAACCGTAGTTGGATTTACTGAGAATCCGCGTCAGATAAGGATTGGTTATCAGCGGAAAAACGATATTGAGAACATTGACTAGTAAGCTAGCCAGTGCATTAACTTTTATATTTTTCATTGTACTTTCTTTCTTGTATTGTAAAATGGTCTCTAGTATTATATCACATTCTCGCTTCATTCTTTTGATAAAATCGTAAAAATCTAGTATAATAGATAGAACTGAAAGTATGAGGTTACTAGCAATGAAAATGAAACAAATTAGTGATACAACTTTGAAAATCACGATGTCTCTAGAGGATTTGATGGATCGTGGCATGGAGATTGCTGACTTTCTTGTTCCTCAAGAAAAAACAGAAGAGTTCTTTTATGCCATCTTGGATGAGTTAGAGATGCCTGAGAGCTTTTTGGATACAGGCATGTTGAGCTTCCGTGTGACTCCAAAACCGGATAAGGTCGATGTTTTTGTAACCAAATCAAAGATTGACCAAAATCTAGATTTTGAAGATTTATCGGATTTACCAGATATGGAAGAATTGGCTCAAATGTCGCCAGATGAATTTATCAAAACCTTGGAAAAAAGCATCGCAGACAAAACTAAGGATGATATCGAAGCGATTCAATCTCTAGAGCAGGTTGAAGCCAAGGAAGAAGAGCAAGAGCAGGCTGAACAAGAAGTTGAAAGCAAGAAAGAGCCCTACATCTACTACATCCTTTCTTTTTCTAAGTTGGCTGATTTGGTAGCTTTTGCTCAGACAGTGACTTTTGAGATGGAAACCTCTGAACTCTACAAGATGAATGAGCGCTATTATTTGACCATTTTAGTGGATATTGAAAATCATCCAAGTCCATATCCAGCTTGGCTTTTGGCTCGTATGCGCGAGTTTGCGGAAGATAGTGACATCAGTCGCTCAGTCTTGCAGGAGTATGGTCAAGTCTTGATCAATCACGATGCAGTGCTCAATCTACAAAAGATTGGATAATCCTTTCTGGAAAGTTATTTCTAGATTTTAAGAAGAGCGAATCGTCTGATTCGTTTTTTCTTTTCTTGACAAAATAGTGATTTACTATAATAGGAATTTTCACAAAATTCTGTTATAATGGCTATATTAGAAAATTT
>CAUQZY010000055.1:0-11589 GCA_963522395.1 uncultured Streptococcus sp. | reverse complement strand
AAGGTGCACGTGCTCTTTATGAAGCAGGTGTAGACGTTGTCAAGGTTGGTATTGGCCCAGGTTCTATCTGTACTACTCGTGTGATTGCTGGTGTTGGTGTTCCACAAGTAACAGCTATCTATGATGCTGCAGCTGTTGCGCGTGAATATGGTAAAACGATCATTGCTGACGGTGGAATTAAGTATTCTGGAGATATTGTAAAAGCTCTTGCGGCTGGTGGAAATGCTGTTATGCTTGGATCTATGTTTGCTGGAACTGATGAAGCTCCAGGAGAAACTGAAATCTTCCAAGGACGTAAATTCAAGACTTACCGTGGTATGGGATCAATCGCAGCAATGAAGAAAGGTTCAAGCGATCGTTACTTCCAAGGTTCTGTCAATGAAGCAAACAAACTCGTTCCAGAAGGAATTGAAGGTCGTGTTGCTTATAAAGGAGCGGCAGCTGATATTGTTTTCCAAATGATTGGTGGTATTCGCTCTGGTATGGGTTACTGTGGTGCAGCTAACCTTAAAGAACTACACGATAATGCTCAATTTATTGAAATGTCTGGTGCTGGTTTGAAAGAAAGCCATCCTCACGATGTACAAATTACTAATGAAGCACCAAATTATTCTATGTAAAAGAAATGAAAAGAACTCCCGTGAAAACAGGAGTTCTTTTACAATATTGTCAAGTTTCATTTACAATAACTTCACCATCTTGAATAGTGAAGATACTTAGATTTTCTGGCAGATTTTGAAGATGATCTAAGCTTGTTGTTGTAATAAAGGTTTGGATTGAATGTGAAATCGTTTCTAATAATTTTAGTTGTCTAGTGTTGTCAAGTTCGCTCATAACATCGTCAAGCAGTAATATTGGAGATTCTGTAGTAATACTTTCCATTAATTCGATTTCTGCTAATTTTATCGATAGGACGAGACTACGATGTTGACCTTGACTTCCGAAACTAGCATCCATCCCATTTATATAAAAAGAAATGTCATCTCGATGAGGACCAACACCAGTATTCTTTTTAAATAAATCTCTGGACCTACTTTTTTCTAAAGCAATTTTGAAAGATTCGGATAAGTCTTCTTTGTCAGTTATCTTGACAGAAGATTGATAGGATATTGACAACTCTTCAATCTGATTAGAGAGTTCAAAATGTTTCTTACGGCCAAATGATTCTAGTTTTTTTATGAAATCTAAGCGGTGATTCATTACACGACATCCATAATCAACTAGCTGATCATCCAACACTGAAAGGAAGGTTTCATCTATTTTTTGAGCTGATTTTAGATAAGTGTTTCTTTGTTTTAGGATGTGGTTATAATTGGTTAAATCTGATAAATAGATTGGCTTGATTTGTCCAAGTTCCATATCAATGAATTTTCGTCGAACTGAAGGTGCTCCTTTAATTAGTTGTAAATCTTCAGGAGCAAATAAGACAACATTCATGTGTCCTACATAATCTGAAAGTCGTGCCTGTTTTAAATGATTAACTTTTGTCACACGGCCTTTTTGTGTTAGTTCTATTTCTAGAGGAATGGATCCCGTTTTTTTCTGAACAAGACCTGAAAGATGAAGTTGTTCCTCATCAAAATGAATGAGATTTTTATCTGTTCGAGTTCGATGGCTACGTGTTAAGGCTAAAAAATAGATAGCCTCTAACATATTTGTTTTTCCTTGTGCATTACGTCCTAAAAAGACATTTAATTTAGGATTAAAGTCTATTTTCGTCTCTTTGTAGTTACGAAAAGTTTTGAGAGATAGGTTTTGTAGCCACATGATTATCTACCAGGGAATCGTGGAGCTTGTTTGCTTTTGGTGGATGAAGTAGGTTTAGAGTTGTCTTTTTTTACTCCTTTATTCATCTCCTTGACAAGTTTAGCGATTCGTTCTTTTTCAACTTTATCAGCTTGGTATTCATCTTGCTCCTCAGAAGTAGGTTGTGTCAACAAGATGTCAATATTCATGTCAGGGATGTCAACTTTATCACCAATACGAAGTTTTTTACCACGACGACTCTCTAATTCCCCATTAAAGTAAACAGAATGTTCAGAGAGAAATGATTTGATAGCTCCTCCGCTATGTGTAATTCCAAGTTCTTTGAGTAGTGCTTGGAGGGTAATAAATTCTTCAAATAATTTGTATTCCATAATTCACCTCAATCTTTGGTATTATACCATATTTTCCTAAAAATAGTGAGAGAAACTGGGAAAAATGTAAGCGATTTTTATTTCAAAAGTGTTACAGAGAACAAGAAAATTTCAGGTTTTCGTGATATAATAGAAGTCTGTATATAAGGAGGTAAATCATGGAGTTAGTGCATGGAATTTCAACACATTTTATCCAATCAAAAAAGTTTAAAACGAACAAAATCACCGTGCGTTTTACCGCTCCATTATCCCTTGATACGATTGCAGGTCGCATGTTGAGTGCGAGTATGCTAGAGACTGCTAATCAGATGTATCCCACTTCTCAAGATTTGAGAAGACACTTGGCCAGTCTATACGGTACAGATATGTCAACCAATTGTTTCAGAAGAGGGCAAAGTCATATTGTAGAATTGACATTTACCTATGTTCGTGATGAGTTTTTAAGTCGGAAAAATGTGCTAACTTCTCAGGTTTTGGAACTAGTAAAAGAAACTCTTTTTTCACCCGTAGTAGTTGATAATGGCTTTGATTCGGCTTTATTTGAAATTGAGAAAAAACAATTGCTAGCAAGTTTAGCAGCTGATATGGATGATTCTTTTTATTTCTCACATAAAGAATTAGACAAGTTATTTTTTCATGATGAATGTCTCCAATTGGAATATAGTGATTTACGAAATCGTATTTTAGCTGAAACTCCACAGAGTTCTTATTCTTGTTTCCAAGAATTTTTGGCCAATGATCGAATCGATTTCTTTTTCCTAGGTGATTTTAATGAGGTTGAAATTCAAAATGTATTAGAATCATTTGGCTTTAAAGGTCGAAAAGGAGATGTGAAGGTTCAGTATTGTCAACCTTATTCCAATATCCTTCAGGAAGGTATGGTTCGGAAAAATGTGGGACAATCCATTTTGGAATTAGGTTATCATTGCCCTTCTGAATATGGTGATGAGCAACATTTACCCATGATTGTAATGAATGGTTTACTTGGTGGATTTGCTCACTCTAAACTATTTACAAATGTCCGTGAAAATGCTGGATTAGCTTATACTATTTCAAGTCAGCTTGATTTATTTAGTGGATTCTTGAGGATGTATGCTGGCATTGATCGAGAAAATCGGAATCAGGCTCGTAAAATGATGAATAATCAACTGCTTGATTTAAAAAAAGGATATTTTACAGAGCTTGAGTTAGAGCAGACCAAGGAAATGATTCGTCGGTCTTTGTTGCTTTCTCAAGATAATCAATCTTCATTGATTGAACGTGCTTATCAAAATGCCTTACTTGGAAAATCTTCAGCAGACTTTAAAGGTTGGATTGCAAAACTCGAGCAAGTTGACAAAGATGATATTTGTAGAGCAGCTAATAATGTGAAACTACAAGCGATTTACTTTATGGAAGGAATAGAATGACAAAGGTTGTTTTTGAAGAAAAATACTATCCAGCTGTAAAAGAAATGGTTTATCGAACTCGTTTGTCCAACGGATTGACAGTTGCTCTTTTGCCTAAAAAGGAATTTAAAGAGGTTTACGGGAGTGTAACTGTTCAGTTTGGTTCGGTAGATACGCTTGTCACAGAAGTTGACGGAGATGTAAAACAATATCCTGCAGGAATTGCTCATTTTCTTGAACATAAATTATTTGAGAGAGAAGATGCTAGCGATTTGATGTCGGCTTTTACGAATCTAGGTGCAGATAGTAATGCCTTTACAAGCTTTACAAAAACAAACTATCTCTTTTCAGCAACGGATCATCTCTTAGAGAATTTAGATTTACTTGATGAATTGGTAACATCAGCACACTTTACTGAAGATTCCATTTTAAGAGAGCAGGATATTATCCAGCAAGAACGAGAAATGTATCAAGATGATCCAGATTCGTGTTTATTCTTTTCAACTTTAGCGAATTTGTATCCTGGCACACCTTTAGCAACTGATATAGTTGGAACTGAGGAATCAATTTCCCAAATCAATCTAACTAATTTGCAAGACAATTTTACAAGGTTTTACAAACCTGTAAATATGTCTCTGTTTTTAGTTGGCAATTTTGATGTGGATAAAGTACAGGACTATTTTGAAAGAAAAGAACTGGAAGATTTAGATGTTCAGGAAGTAGCAAGAGAAAAGTTTGTTTTACAAGATGTAAAGCAAACAGACAGTATGAGAATGGAAGTATCTTCTCCCAAACTAGCGATTGGAGTTAGAGGTAAGCGAGAAGTTGCTGAGGCGGATTGCTATCGACATCATATTTTATTAAAATTATTGTTTGCAATGATGTTTGGTTGGACTTCGGATCGTTTTCAAAAATTATATGAATCAGGTAAAATTGATGCGTCCTTATCTCTGGAAGTTGAAGTAACAAGTCGCTTTCATTTTGTCATGTTGACAATGGATACAAAAGAGCCAGTTGCTTTATCTCATCAATTTAGGAAGGCCATTCGTAATTTTACAAAGGATTTAGATATTACAGAGGATCATTTAGATATTATCAAAAGAGAGATGTTTGGAGAATTTTTCAGTAGCATGAACTCTCTTGAATTTATTGCAACGCAATATGATGCTTTTGAACATGGTGAGACAATTTTTGATTTACCAAAGATTTTACAGGAAATTACTTTAGAGGATGTCCTTGATGCTGGACACCATTTAATAGATGATGGTGATATAGTTGATTTTACAATATTCCCATCGTAGAAATCTATCATAATCGATACTAGAAAGAAGGACTGACAAGTATGAGGAAAAAAACAATTGGTGAGGTTTTACGTTTAGCTAGAACCAACCAAGGGTTGACTTTAGAGGAATTACAAAAAAAAACAGAAATTCAGTTGGATATGTTGAAGGCAATGGAAGCTGATGATTTTGATCAACTTCCTAGTCCATTTTATACTCGTTCTTTTTTGCGAAAATATGCGTGGGCAGTTGAGCTAGATGAGAGAATTGTCTTGGATGCTTATGATTCTGGGAGCATGATTACGTATGAGGAAGTAGATGTTGATGAAAAGGAGTTGACAGGTAGGAGACGTTCAAGTAAGAAACATAAGACATCATTTTTACCTTTATTTTATTTTATACTCTTTGCACTATCGATTATCATTTTTGTGACTTATTATGTTTGGAATTATCTCCAGACTCAACCTGAGGGTTCATCTGCGTCTAGTTATAGTGTAGTCCAAGCAACAAGCTCGACTAATTCTGTAACTCCACCTTTGACTAGTAGTAATTCATCAAGTAATTATTCGAATACTGAACCAGCTATAATGGTATCAGGTGAAGGAAATCGAGTAGAAGTTGTTTATAAAACGAGCAAGGAAACTGCAAAATTGCAATTATCGGTTTCAGATGCTAGAAGTTGGGTTAGTGTTTCAGAAAGTGAGCTTGAGGGTGGTGTGACCTTATCACCGGATAATAAAAGTGCGGAAACAACCGTTTCAACTAAAAATCCTGTGACCATTACGTTAGGTGTTGTCAAAGGTGTCGCCTTAACAGTAGATAATCAGACTGTTGATTTATCGAAATTAACAGCTCAAACTGGACAAATCACTGTAACCTTTACTAGAAATTAAGGAAAAACGAATGAAAAAAGAACAAATTCCAAATCTCTTAACAATAGGTCGAATTCTCTTTATACCTATTTTTATCTTTATTTTAACGATAGGAAATTCGATAGAGAGTCATATAGTGGCAGCTATTATCTTTGCTGTTGCCAGTATTACAGACTATTTAGATGGATATTTAGCTCGTAAATGGAATGTGGTCAGTAATTTTGGTAAATTTGCAGATCCTATGGCGGATAAGCTACTAGTTATGTCGGCTTTTATTATGCTGATTGAGTTAGGTATGGCTCCAGCTTGGATTGTTGCAGTGATCATCTGTCGTGAGTTGGCTGTGACAGGTTTAAGGCTTTTATTGGTTGAAACTGGTGGAACGGTTTTAGCAGCAGCGATGCCTGGAAAAATTAAAACTTTCAGCCAGATGTTTGCGATTATTTTCTTGCTATTACATTGGACTTTGCCTGGTCAAGTTCTACTTTATGTAGCCTTGTTTTTCACTATCTACTCTGGCTATGACTATTTCAAGGGTAGTGCCTATGTATTTAAAGGGACATTTGGTTCGAAATGAAATCAATAATTGATGTAAAAAATCTTTCTTTTCGCTATAAGGAAAGTCAGGAATACTATGATGTGAAGGATATTACGTTTCACGTGAAACGTGGAGAATGGCTTTCGATTGTAGGGCATAATGGTAGTGGTAAATCAACGACGGTTCGATTAATTGATGGCTTATTGGAAGCAGAATCTGGAGAGATTGTAATTGATGGCCAACGTTTGACTGAGGAAAATGTTTGGAATATACGTCGTCAAATCGGTATGGTTTTTCAAAATCCAGACAATCAATTTGTTGGAGCGACTGTTGAAGATGATGTTGCCTTTGGTTTGGAAAATCAGGGACTTTCTCGTCAAGAAATGAAAAAGAGAGTGGAAGAAGCTCTGGATTTGGTTGGCATGTTGGACTTTAAAAAGAGAGAGCCAGCGCGTCTATCAGGTGGCCAAAAGCAACGTGTGGCTATTGCAGGTGTTGTAGCCCTAAGACCAGCTATTCTAATCTTAGATGAAGCAACGAGTATGTTGGATCCTGAGGGGCGTAGAGAACTGATTGAGACAGTAAAAGGAATTCGAAAAGACTATGATATGACGGTCATTTCCATCACACATGATTTGGAAGAAGTCGCCATGAGTGACCGCGTATTGGTCATGAAAAAAGGGTCGATTGAATCAACCAACAGCCCAAGAGAACTTTTCTCTCGAAATGATTTAGATCAAATTGGATTAGACGATCCTTTTTCCAATCAATTAAAACATTCTTTGAGCCAGAATGGCTATGATTTACCTGAAAATTATTTGACAGAAAGTGAGCTAGAGGATAAGCTATGGGAATTGCTCTAGAAAATGTGAGTTTTACATATCAAGAAGGGACTCCCTTAGCTTCAACAGCTTTGTCGGATGTTTCTTTGACGATTGAAGATGGTTCTTATACGGCTTTAATTGGGCACACAGGTAGTGGCAAATCAACTATTTTACAACTTTTAAATGGTTTATTGGTGCCAAGTCAAGGGAGTGTGAGGGTTTTTGATACCTTAATCACCTCGACTTCTAAAAATAAAGATATTCGTCAAATTAGAAAACAGGTTGGCTTGGTATTTCAGTTTGCTGAAAATCAGATTTTTGAAGAAACGGTTTTGAAAGACGTTGCTTTTGGTCCGCAAAATTTTGGAGTTTCTGAAGAAGGTGCGGAGCAGATTGCGCGTGAGAAACTGGCTTTGGTTGGAATTGATGAATCACTCTTTGATCGTAGTCCGTTTGAGTTGTCAGGTGGGCAAATGAGACGTGTAGCAATTGCAGGCATACTTGCCATGGAGCCATCTATATTAGTCTTAGATGAGCCTACAGCAGGCCTAGATCCTTTGGGTAGAAAAGAATTGATGAACTTGTTCAGAAAACTCCACCAGTCAGGGATGACCATCGTCTTGGTAACGCATTTGATGGATGATGTTGCTGAATATGCGAATCAAGTCTATGTGATGGAAAAGGGACGTCTAGTTAAGGGTGGTAAGCCAAGTGATATCTTTCAAGATGTTGTCTTTATGGAAGAAGTGCAGTTGGGAGTACCTAAAATTACGGCATTTTGTAAACGATTGGCTGATAGAGGCGTGTCATTTAAACGATTACCGATTAAGATAGAGGAGTTCAAGGAGTCGCTAAATGGATAGTATGATTTTGGGGCGTTATATCCCAGGGAATTCGATTGTTCACCGGTTGGATCCACGTAGCAAATTACTTGCTATGATGCTACTGATTTTGATCGTTTTTTGGGCTAATAATCCCTTAACGAATCTGATTCTTTTTATAGCGACAGGGATATTTATTGCCTTGTCAGGAGTATCTCTTTCATTTTTTATTCAGGGCTTGAAATCTATGTTTTTCTTGATTGCCTTCACAACTATTTTCCAACTGTTTTTCATTTCTAATGGAAATGTTTTATTTGAGTTTTCGTTTGTGAGAATCACGGATTATGCTTTGCAACAAGCTGGAATTATTTTTTGTCGCTTTGTATTAATTATTTTCTTTTCAACTTTGTTAACCTTAACGACCATGCCTTTAAGTTTGGCATCAGCTGTAGAAGCTCTATTAGCACCTTTAAAGCGTGTGAAAGTTCCAGTTCATGAAATTGGATTGATGCTGTCCATGAGTCTACGTTTTGTTCCGACCTTAATGGATGATACGACGCGGATTATGAATGCACAGAAAGCGCGTGGAGTGGATTTTGGAGAAGGAAGTATTGTTCAAAAAGTGAAGGCTATGATTCCCATTTTGATTCCTCTTTTTGCGACAAGTTTAAAACGTGCGGATTCCTTGGCTATTGCTATGGAAGCGCGTGGTTATCAGGGTGGAAAAGGCAGAAGTCAATACCGACAATTGGAATGGACTCGAAAGGATACGCTGACTATTCTTGTTGTTCTCGTACTTGGTTGTTGCTTATTTTTCTTAAAATCTTAGTAGCTTTCAGGAATTGATAAAAAATTACTGTAACAGTTTTTGATATAAAGGTAGGGATATGAACCGTTTTAAAAAATCAAAATATGTCATTATTATTTTTGTCACCGTTCTGCTTGTGTCAGCTCTCTTAGCGACGACTTATTCAAGTACAATTGTGACAAAATTAGGAGATGGAATCTCATTGGTTGATAGAGTTGTACAAAAACCTTTTCAGTGGTTTGATTCTGTCAAATCAGATTTGGCTCACTTGACACGAACATATAATGAAAATGAAAGTTTGAAGAAACAGATTTACCAATTAGAAGTTAAATCAAATGAGGCGGAAAGTTTAAAGACGGAAAATGAACAACTGCGCCAATTGCTTGATATGAAGTCCAAGTTGCAAGCTACAAAGACTTTGGCAGCAGATGTTATTATGCGTTCTCCAGTATCTTGGAAGCAGGAATTGACCTTAGATGCAGGTAAATCAAAAGGTGCTTCTGAGAACATGTTAGCTATTGCAAATGGTGGCTTGATTGGGAGTGTTTCAAAAGTGGAGGACAACTCTACTATGGTCAACCTTCTGACAAATACGGAAAATGCTGATAAGATTTCTGTAAAGATTCAACATGGTTCTACTACAATTTATGGAATTATTGTTGGTTATGACAAAGAAAATGAAGTTCTTAAAATTAGCCAATTAAATAGTAATAGTGATATTAGTTCGGGAGATAAGGTGACCACTGGTGGATTAGGAAACTTTAATGTTGCGGATATTCCAGTTGGAGAAGTGGTTGCTACAACGCATAGTACAGACTATTTGACACGAGAAGTAACTGTGAAATTGAGTGCAGATACTCATAATGTGAGTGTGATAGAATTAGTGGGGAATTCATAATGAGACAGTTGAAGCGGGTTGGAGTGTTTTTATTGCTTCCTTTCTTTGTTCTAATTGACGCCCATATTAGCCAGCTTCTGGGCTCATTTTTCCCCCATGTACAGTTGGCTAGTCATTTTCTTTTTCTATTTCTCTTATTTGAGACGATAGAAGTATCAGAGTATTTCTACCTAGTCTATTGTTTTGTGATAGGATTGGTTTACGATGTTTACTTTTTCCATCTAATAGGGATTGCAACTCTTTTATTTATCTTATTGGGAGCCTTTCTTCATAAATTGAATAGTGTTATTTTGTTAAATCGTTGGACAAGAATCTTAGCTATGATTGTTATGAGTTTTCTATTTGATATGGGAGCTTATCTTTTTGCATTAGTGGTAGGTTTAACTGTGGATAATATGTCTTTGTTCATAGTCTATAGTTTAGTACCATCAATGATTTTAAATCTTATATGGATGATTGTTTTTCAGTTTATTTTTGAAAAATTTTATCTATGAGAAAGAAACAAAAATGTAACAAAGGCGTAATATTCATTAGGCCTTTTTTTGGTATACTAGTATTGTCTTAAATAGAAGGAGTATCTACGTAATATGAAGAAAAAAATCTTAGCGTCACTTTTACTAAGTACAGTAATGGTTTCTCAAGTAGCTGTTTTAACAACTGCGCATGCAGAAACTACTGATGACAAAATTGCTGCTCAAGATAATAAAATTAGTAACTTAACAGCACAACAACAAGAAGCCCAAAAACAAGTTGACCAAATTCAGGAGCAAGTATCAGCTATTCAAGCTGAGCAATCAAACTTGCAATCAGAAAATGATAGACTACAAGCTGAATCTAAAAAGCTTGAGGGTGAAATTACAGAACTTTCTAAGAATATTGTGTCTCGTAATGAGTCGTTGCAAAAACAAGCTCGTAGTGCTCAAACAAATGGAGCTGCAACCAGTTACATCAATACGATTGTAAACTCAAAATCAATTACAGAAGCTATTTCACGTGTTGCTGCAATGAGCGAAATTGTATCTGCAAACAATAAGATGTTGGAACAACAAAAAGCAGATAAAAAAGCTATTTCTGAAAAACAAGTAGCAAATAATGATGCAATTAATACAGTTATTGCAAATCAACAAAAATTAGCTGATGATGCTCAAACATTAACTACAAAACAAGCAGAATTGAAAGCTGCAGAATTGAATCTTGCTGCTGAAAAGGCTACAGCAGAGGATGAAAAAGCAAGTTTACTTGAAAAAAAAGCTGTAGCGGAAGCAGAAGCTAAAGCAGCTGCAGAAGCAGAAGCTGCTTATAAAGCTAAACAAGCAAGTCAAGAACAAACAGTTGTTTCTTCTGGAAATACAACTTTTACAGCAGAAGTTCAAGCAGTTTCTGAATCATCTTCAAGCTACACTCCTGCACCGGTAAAACATCGTCCAACATACAGTACAAACGCTTCAAGTTATCCAATTGGTGAGTGTACATGGGGAGCTAAAACATTAGCACCTTGGGCTGGAGATTACTGGGGTAATGGAGCACAGTGGGCTACAAGTGCAGCTGCTGCAGGATTCCGCACAGGATCTACACCTCAAGTTGGTGCCATTGCATGTTGGAATGATGGTGGATATGGACACGTAGCAGTAGTTACAGCTGTTTCATCATCAACAAGTATCCAAGTATCTGAATCAAACTACGGTGGAAACCGTACAATCGGAAACAAACGTGGATGGTTCAACCCTACTACAACTTCAGAAGGTTTTGTAACATATATCTATCCAAACTAATGAATGAAATGAAGAGGCTCTATTCGAGTCTCTTTTATGATGATTTATATAGTGAACTTACTTTAAAAATCTATTAAAATAGCTTGAAAATATTGAAAAAGTATGGTAAAATGAAACTTGTCGTGTGAACGATAATACTCATTCTTGATGAATTGTGAAACAGTTGCCCTTGGGTCGTTTTGCGAGTTGAAGTCAAGAAGAGGAAAAAACAAAAAGGAGAAATACTCATGGCAGTAATTTCAATGAAACA
>CAUQZY010000054.1:0-11723 GCA_963522395.1 uncultured Streptococcus sp. | reverse complement strand
CACTTAATGGTTCTAACTTCTCTTTTTCAGATTGGATGTAAAATCGAGTGGAAAGATTATAGGTTGCGACTTCTAGCACCAAGTTTTTCTCAAAATTACTTAATTGAGATAATTTACTTAGACCTGCTTGTCCAAAATTTCTTGTGTAACTTTCTAAATCTTGGTCATTATTTTCAGAACTAGCCTCTAGGAAAGAAATAATATCTTGATGAAACGAATAGACATGAGGTATCTCTTCTATCTTGCCCTCTTCAGCCAAAAAATTCTCTACCAAATCCTGCCATTTCTCCTCAAAATGTTGCGCTTGATAACGAAGAAATAGGTCCATTTTCTCCCTATCTTTTGGAATTGTTCCACGAAACATAGCCAATAATTTCATTACTTCCATACTCGCTCCTTTCATCTATACGAAAATAGGAGAATCACATGATTCCCCTACAACTCTATCTCCATTTCAACCTTTTGAGGACTGGTTTCTAAATCACTAGACAAAAGAGAAACGGCATCTGTTCTCATGTAGTAAGTATATAAGTCTTCTAGGTCTTGTTGGTTTTCAATCCCTGTTTCAATACTAATCAGAGCCTGTATAAATTCCTTGTAGTGACTCTCCATCATATCTGAAATCTTTTGTTTCATTTCCATAAATACTGATGACGATTCAGTGATACTTGTTTGGTCTATGTCTTCTAAATCCTTTTCTAAGGGATTGGTTCCTTCTTCTACTTCCACTAAATCTGAACGACCATCACCATCAGAATCTGCGCTAAGAGGATTGGTTCCTAGCGTCAATTCTTGAGCATCAGTCAGTCCATCTTGATCCGAATCACGTTGATAAATGGCTTCCATATACTTCCTTCTTTCCTAGTTAATCTTTTTTCACTCCAATCCTACCAAATATTCCTTGAAAGAAGTATCACAACAAAAAAAGAGAACGAGCCAAAACTGCGTTCTCCTGAAAATGATAAAAATATATTTTATACAACAAAAGATATGTAAACTAATCTTTTAAATAATAAAAAAGTTCCGATGTTTGTAAATGTTTTGAGTAAATTGAAATTACTTTTTGACCTTTTGGAAATACTGTCTTTCTCTTCAAATCTAATAAAGATTGAGGAACAATTTTCCTTGATGTCTCTTTCAATGTTAATGCTAGTATCTGTTTTCTTGTACGTAAAGCATAATCAAACTCCAAATACAAATAACGTCCTGAACCAGTTAGATGAACATGCTTTCCCAATAACTCCTCAATGGACCCTAAAACTTGTAACTTTTGCATTGTGGTTCCATCTTTTTTTATTTTCAACTCATCAATTATGACATGCCTATTTAAACAATCGTCAAAGAAACTGCTTGCACCTTTTCGGTAATCAACACCACATAGGTGCATGAAATTAGTAGGTGAAAAATGAAGTTCAACACTTTCTATTTCTGTTTCATAATACATGATTTTGCCAACGAAGTGTTCTTTAAAAAAAGAAGCCGCAATTTGTAACTGAGTAAAAAAACGCTGAAGTTTTATTTTTTCGGTGTAATTTGGATTACGATAATCTCTAGAATTTGCCATATTTTCCTCACAAAAAAGGTGGTTTACAGAGTCTGTAAGCCACCTAGTCAGTCGGTTTATTCTGGTGTCTGCCACCGCTTGGCCCTTACGTCCAAGATTGCTATCGGATTTCGTTCTGGTGTCCGCCACCGCTTGGCCCTTATGTCCAAGATTACTATCAGATTGACCATGAGCCGACTACTCATCTACACTATTTATTCTACCTGAAAATGGTTAAAATTTCAAGTGTAAACTCTTCTATTTCGTAGTATAAGCAAAACTGATGGCACTATCTGCTTGAGAGATTTTTCTAAAGGTATAGTTAGGGTTGCCACCATAGTTGGTTTCAGACACAAGGAAAGAACCATCATCATAGACCTTCTCTACAAAAGCCACATGACCATAGTCTGCTGGTGTGCCATGTGTACCTCCCACAAAAGAAACAATGGCACCTGCTCTTGGTATAGAGCCCGTTTCCCCTCCAAGACTTGAAGCTGTCGCAACCCAGTCCTGACCATTTCCCATAGTATTAATGATTGAAATCTTTTCTCCATTTCTACCTTTTAGCTTTAATCCTAACTGGTTCATACGAGCCGCAACACCCCATGTACATTGTCCATAGGCATAGGCCATACCATCTCCACCACCAGGAACAGAATGATCATACAAGTCTCCACGAACCCCTTCAAGGGATTGCGGGTCACTTTTTGCCTGTCCTCCATTTGTTTGGCTGAAGCCTTTTTCAATTTGGTAATACCATTCCGTTGCTCTAGTTTGTCTTTCCAGTAGTTTGTCACCAGAATTTCCCTCCCAATAGGTAAGGAAGAGTTGGGCGAGATTGGCTGCACTGCCCGTATTTTTAAAGAAATCCTTTAACCAACTTTGATAGTAAGGACTATCCCCATGAAGCATAAAATCAAGTTGGAGGTCTAAATCATACCATTTCTTATTTTGGGTGCGTGCATAATTTAACAAAGCTGTATGACGTGTTGAACCATCTGCAGTATCCGTCCATTGACCTAACCCCAAACCTCTATGAAGGATATTAGGATAAGCACCACTATAAATGGCTGGCCCTCCTATCGCTAACCAGCTTTCATCATCCCATGAGGAATCGGTAGCGCCAACTGGAGGAGATAAATAATCCCCTTCAGCACGTTTAGGATTAATAGAAGACTCTACCGACCAATTTCCTAAAATTGCCGCAATGGCTTGAGGACTTGCCCCTTGAGATTTCAAAAACTCATAAATATGTTTTGCTCGTTCAAACTCATCCCCACCAAACTGACCAATGGCGGGTAAGATAGTTGTCTGAAGTTGAATGACTTTTGGAAAATAAAATTGCGGATTGACATACACCAATTTTTCTTTCTTGTTCTTATACTTTTGATAGGAAACTTTCAAACCTGTATCGTCTGGTGTCTCACCAATAACATCACCAGTTAAGACCCTTGTCCCCTCAATCGCACGGCCATTATGGATGGAATATAATGTTAAACGACTCTCATTCTCTCCTTTTCCGTTAGTGAGAATAACATTGTCACCGTCTAGAGATACAACACCATCCATTGGTGCGACAATCCTTTGGTGAGCCTTCGCTTCTAGTAGTATGTACTCCTGAAGGGTAGGTTTGCCGTCTAAATCATAGTATCCATAACGATAAGTCATGGTTAGACTATCTTCGTTACTTTTCCCCTCAAATGGATTGTCCAATTCCTGCATGGAAGCATACACACCTTCTTCTTTTAGTTCCTTCATTTCCTCTTGATCGTCTTTCGATAGTTTATACTTAGGAGTTTCATAGAGGTCTTGCATGGATTTCAAATCTTCCCCATCGTTTAAATCATGCCACAAAGTAGACAGATAATCCTTGTAAGTTTCTGAACTAAATAAGTGAACTGGTTTGTGTAACTCATAGTCATGGAATTTAAAGTTCATATACCCCATCACATCATCAACTTTTGTGTAATAGGTAATTCCTTTGTCATTGGTTCGGGTATGTTCTGCATCTTCCCAAGTTAGGTGGGTATAAGCTTTTGTTAATTCAAATTCATCTTGTTGAATCAAACTAGCAGATGAAAATCCTAAAAAGAAGCTCATCATAAGTAAAAGAAGAAAGACTATTCCTCCAACTATCCAGGTTGCAGGATTTCCAGCCGCAAATGTAAAGAAGGAAAAGGCTGCTTTTAGTTTTTGATAGATATTTCGGACACTTGTAAGACCTTGTTTCTTTAATTTTCGAAACCGATTTTTAAAGGAACTTGGATTATCTTTCGCTAGTTTCCATCCTTTTCCATCCTTAAAATGATGGTATCGCTCTTTTGTGTTGGTCAGTCTTTTCTTGGTAAAACGACCTGTTGCTTGTCCTGTTTTGACACTAGCTTTTCCAAGATTATAAGAAAGCCGACTGTAGCGTTTCCCTTTTCTAATGGTCTCTTGAAGTGTGCGATAGCCTTCTAAATCTTCATTTTCTGAAGCTAACTCTCCACCTTCACGTCCAAGGACATAAAGAAAAGTTTTGGCTTTCCTACTGACTTTTTTGGACTTATAGGCTTGTTTAGTAGATTTTAGATTCTCTTTTGCGGCCTTGACTTCTTTCTTAGCTTTTAATTCTTCTAAACTCTTCCCTTGAAAGAAAAAATTAGATTTTTGTTTCGATTCCTGACCGTAGAGAAATTTTTGATTGGTTTTTCTTTCTTTACGACTCTCTTTTCTTTCTTCTTTTGCTTCTACCTTGGCTTCTCTAAATTGCTTCTTGGCTATTTTCAATCGTTTCCTAGCATGAGGCAATCGTCTGTCTCTTAATTCTTTACGATTCAAAAGAGATGGAGGACTATTTTGAAGAATATGATTGTAGTCTTCATTTGCTTGTTTTACTCTAGCCTTTGAAGCTTCTCTCATCTCCTCTAGCTTTTGCTTTATCTCTTTTTTCCATGCTTTTTCATCCAGTACAGCGGAATCTTTTTTCTGTTTCCTCACCTCCTTCTTTCCTTTTTTCAAGAATTTCTTCTCATCTTTTAGACTTCTTCTAAATGCCTTTCGGGCACGTATGATTTCTCTTTTATCCTTCATTTACCTTCCCCTTAATTAGAAGCCATTTTATCAGGATCTGTACTCATGATATCAAACAATTGTGTACCTTGAGGAATCTTATTTTTAAAGGGAACGACAACGGAACCAGCTTTTATCAGTCCTGCCCCTTTTTCTGGATTGACTAGGTATTTTTCGAGTTCTTTTGACAAGCCTAAGAGTTGAACCAGTTCTTCTCGGTCATTTTTTGCTTGCTTGAGGAGAATCATAAATTCACTATTTGCAATAATCCGTCTACCATTTGGATCTAACAATAAGGTTTCGACGTTTTGGGTTATCCCAGTCGGACTAGCTCCATATTTTCTGACACGACTCCACAATTTAAAGAAGAAATCACTGGCATATTTATCTAATAAGAGAAGCTGCATTTCATCAAAATAAATCCAGGTCTTCTTCCCTAATTTTTGGTTCCGAACGACACGATTCCATATCTGATCAAACACTACCATAAGGGCGATTTGTTTCAGCTCATCTCCTAACTTCTTAACGTTATAAATCAAGAAATTAGATCCTGTCTGAATATTGGTCTTATGAGAAAAAATATCAAGAGAACCTTCGACATACAGTTCCATATCAAGTGCCAAATTCTGCGCTTCTTCTTCTGGTTGTTGGCTCAAGACAAAGACCCATTCTTCCAAAGAAGGCTCTTTAAATGACTGATAGGTGAGTCTCGTAACTCGGTCGATAATCGATTTTTCTCTTCCATCCATTTTCCTATCCAATAACTTGCCGATAAAGGATAAAAGAAATTCTGATTTTACCTTTACAGGATCTTCATCCATATTTTCCTCAGACAAGTCAAGGACATTGAGATAAGTTTGGGAATCGGGCGCAATATCAATCATTTCTCCACCAAAAGCCCGTCCAATCACACTGTACTCTGCTTCTGGATCAACGATGATAATTTCTGTATTCTCACCAGATTCTTTGATTTTTGTCGTGATAATCTCATGCTTGGTTGCCATGCCTTTACCAGCTCCAGATGTTCCTAAAATCAGACCAGACGGTGTATTTAATAGGCTTCGATCAATGGTAATAATATTGCTTGAGATTTGATTGATACCGTAATATTTCCCACTACGGTCTTGTAAGTCTACTGAAGTCCATGGAGAGTTCACTGCTATATTGGACGTTAATAAACTCCGTGATACGCCCTCTAAAAAATCACAACCAAATGGCAGCAAACTATTAAAGGCTGCTTCTTGCATATATGGAAGTTTATCAATCATTAGGTCATTTGAGCCGGCCACTTGTTGAATCGTGTCTAGGGCTTGTTTGAGTTCTTCTTCATCCTGACCAAAGACACCAATCAAGAAGACTGTTTGAAATAGTTTATCTCCTGTCTCGGTCATGGTTTTTAAGAGTTCCTCAGCTTCATCTATATTGCTTTCTAAAACATGGCCTACTTTTTCTAAATAGATACCTGTACGGGCAAGTTTTTGTTGTTCCCCAATCTTTTGGGATTCCATTAAGGTCTTCTTTGTTCGTAGTTTCTTCATGGCATCTGCCTTGGTCGAACTTTGAGCATGAAGGCTCACAATCAATTCCAAATCTCCTTGCATGAGGTCTCGAATAAACTGATCCCCTAATTCCATGCCGTAGTCTCTCACATAGACAATCTGCAATAAGCGGTCATTGATTTGTAGGTAATTCTTGTTTTTGAAATCTAAGAGATTAGGTGCTATGAAGTGACGAGTTGTCTGACCAGATCTCGTTAAATCACGGTAAGAAAAAGGAAGATGGTGTTCTCCTCTAAGCATATCTGCCAACAAGTTGACACGCTCTTCTCCAGCCAAGGATTCAAATCGTGCATCAATTTCTGAGAAACCACTCTTGAAATATTCTCCTATTTGGGACAAGGAACGATAGGCTTGTTTGGGATTAGAATCCTTTCTACCAAAGCTAATCAGTTTCACAGCTGAAAAATTATTTTCACCACTGTCTAAATTCTGATTCATCATCCGATTCAATTCTTTACGATAGGTATCATATCCATCTTCTTTTTCCTCATACAAAACACTTTGTCTAAACTTTTCTAAATTCAATCTTTTATTAAAGATGGTCAATTGGAAGTTGGTTTGGTCATCTAAAGAGTTAATCAAATCAGAATACTTCTCAATGATTGCGCCCTTATCTTCTAAACCAACGGTCTGGTAATTGACATCACCAAGTAAATAGCTTTGTGAGAAATAATCTTCTTTCACCTGCATCAGACCATTTTGATACAGGGCTTGATAGGAAAGAGTATTAGCCGTTGAGGGTAACACTTCCTCTTTTTTATCTTTAACTTTTTCCTTTTTATTAGTCATTGAAGTTTTTTGTTTCTTTAATGTATTTGATTTTCTTTTCATGTTCAGGTCCTTTCTTTCCTGTAATTGTGCGTAGGGGAACCGTTAGTTCAAAATGAAGACGGTATTTCAAATAATGTTCAAAATATAAATCATTGGGTTTATAGACTCCAAAAAGCATGAGGGGGATGGTAAAAGCAAACACAAAACCGTAAACAAACCAATCTCCAAATTGCCAGAAAAAGAGATTCAAGCCCAAAACAATAATTGTGACAATAAAGGCTGGTAAAACAAAGATGATTTGTCTTGTGGTGAAACCTAACCAAGCCCTGTGTTGGTATTTTGAGATGTCTTTAAAGACACGTGTATTCATGACTTTCCTTTCTAAAAAGGCTAAGAAGCAATCACTTCCTAGCCTTTATCTAATTACATACCTAAGATTGAGCGAGCCGTACGTTGAGAACCAACGAGGGCAATAATCAGTAAGATAGCTTGTATTAAACTACCAAACATAATCGCAAGAGATTGCAGGACTCCTGCACCATTTGAAACAGCTATTTTCCCAGCAGATTCAAACAAAGGAACAAGAGAAACAATCAGAAAAATAAGAACCCCTTGTACCGCATAGACCATAATATTTTTTAAATAGCCAATACCAATAGACTTCCACTCATCACTTAAAAATGTTGGAATCGTAAGAGGGGCAAATGGAATCATAAGGTAGAGTTGAATAAATCGAATAGATACCAAAAGATTGACCATGGCTGCACTTACTATCCGAACTAGCCAAATGAGGAGTGCGAAAAAGCCCACAATCATCCGGCCAATAAATCCTGACCCTTTTAATCCAGAGATGGTATCATACTTTGCCCCACCGTGAGCCACAATCGAGGCCACTTGTTCAATGGCGTGACTCGCAATCCCGATGATAGCTTCTACAATAACGGTAGTATTGGTAATTACAACTGCGACCATAATATAACTAATCAACATCGGCGCTAATGCTTCAAAGGTCATCGCTCCACCAGAGTTAGCAATTTTCTTTGCCATCTTTGAAAATTCTAAGATGAGAACAACTGATAAAATCGCAACTCCAAGAGGCTGCATGACACTTTTAGTAATACTAGACATATAAGTCCAAACGGTTGGATTATAGCTAGATAGAGATTTAATCAGATCTACCGTAGATTGTAAATCTACATTAAACCCTTCAAATAAATTTTCAGCTGATATTTTTTCAGATGCAAGGTAAACAAAGGGTGAGACTAAACTAAGATTCATGTCATTGTTTATCCTCCTAAATTGAAATTTGAGTTACAAAGGCTCCAGCAGCCCCTACCATAACACCACCGACAATTTCCAGAATGGCATTCCGAACACCTGGTCCACCATCTTTAATGTTGGTTGCAAGGTTGACAATCCCCACAACAACGAGAAAGGCACCAACTGCAATCAATCCCTTCTGTAACAAAGACATAGCTTGTGCAAACATAGCACTTGCGTCTACTCCATAAACAAAACCTTTAAAATGCGTAATCATCTATTTCCTCTTTTCTATTTTTATTTTAAACTAGATTCAAAAGTTAAATCACGAATTCTAAGGCCTTCAAGATGATTTTCTTGTCTTTGATTCAAAGGATTGATTTGATAGTTCCACCACCGTTCATCGGTTTCTTGATTGGCTAGGTACTTCCAGTTTGGATGCTTGGTAGAATTGTATTTTTTGCTTTTAAAGACAGGCATATTGGCAATTCGAACCAAGCATTCATGCCGTTTCATATTTCCGACTTCATCAGGTGTCATTAAATCACGAGCAATCTTTTGATGAGAAAGGGATCCTGAACCTGTCTGGCCAAAGGAACGACTAGTATTTCGAACATCAATGGTTTGTTTACCGAGTAAGCCACTCATAAATTTAAAGGTATCTTCATCATTACCACCTAAGTAGACTAAGCTATCACAGTTCCCCAAAATGGTTTTCCAAGCTTCTTTTTCTTTATAGAGCCCTTGAAGTTGGGCAATATTTTGAAGAATAGGAACGAGACTCATATTTCGAGAACGGACTGTTGAGGTTTGTTCAGCAAAATCTGGAATTTCTCCGATATTTGCGAACTCATCTAAGTAAACTCTCACATGAAGAGGTAATTGACCCTTAAAATCAATATCTGCTTGTCTTGTTAGGGTTTGAAATACGGTTGAAAAAAAGAGGGCTGAAAGAAAGCGAAAGGTACTATCGTTATCTGGGATAACTAAGTAAACCATTGATTTTTCCTTGCCCCATGTCTTCATATCAAGGGTATCTCTTTTGGTCAAATCCATGACACTTTGAATATTGAAGAGGGCAAATTTAGCAGTGGTTACAGCTATAACAGAATCCAGAGTCTTATCCTTATAATTTTGGAAATCTGCCCAATTTCGCATGGTAAAATTTTCAGTTCCATACTTTTTAGCATAATTTTCAAATAGAATTTCTAAGACACTTTTTTCTTGGTTTTCACCCTTGGATAAGTGTTTAATGAGTTTTGAGATTTCAGCAAAACTTGGATAACGCCCTCGTTTTTTTCGCTCTTCCACTTCTTTTTTTTGACGTTTCAACAAGTTTTGATATTCCTTTTGACTTAAACGACTTTCTTCTATGAGCTGTTCTCTTGTTTTAGGTGGGTTATAGAAATCGACCAAGTAAGAGGCTAAAGCTCGTACCAAAGTCATAGAAGCTTCATCCCAAAATGGATCACTACGGGAGCCAGAGCCTTTGGTGTTATTGAAATAAACCGTCAGCATGCGATTCAAATCATTTTCTGTCTCTATATAGCGAAAAGGATTGAAGCCATCTGAGTTCTTCATATTGACTAAATCTAACACCTTTACTTGGTAGCCATGTTCTAAAAAGAGTTTGCCTGTTTTCTCAGCCAAGTGATCTTTAGGATCCACTACAATATTAGAACTATTCATCTGAATCAGATTGGGTTTCACAAAGCGAAATGTCTTCCCACTTCCTGAACCTCCAATCACCGCAATATTCTTATTTCTATCATATTGGGGTGGTTTTTTATCTAATAATGTCAAACGAACATCTTGTGCTAAGATCGTATCATGAGAAAATTCCTTACCGTAAAAGAGCTTCTTTTCTTTTAGAGTTCCAAAACGGGCGCTCCCGTATTCTACCCCTTCTCGGTATTGTTTTTTACCAGTCTCTAGATAGAGATAAACCAGCAACATCATCACAAAACCTAGTAGAAAAAAAGCACTTGATTTTCCAGTAAAAGAAACATTCCATGGCGACTGAAGAACTTCATCTTGACCTTCCATCAGAAGATGAGTCCATTTATCTAAGCTATTTCCAGTATAGGAATCATACAAAAGCGTCAAACGATGAAAAAGATAGCCTAGTAAGATGCCTAACAGTGAGAATAGTAGGAATTTCTTTCCACTGTACATCATCTCACCATCTCTTTCTGTTTGACGGCCCCTTCTTGTCTAAAGGTAATTTGAGATTTAGCCTCATCAATTGCATCGTCTAATGACTTATCCATGGTAAAATCAGCTAATTTCTCCGGATCATTAACCATTTTTTCTAACAGATGGTCTAAATGATTGTCTAGGATCGAACGGTCTTTCGTGTAGAAATGCAGAGAATCCCCTTGCCAAGCGATGGCTAAAGGAATCTCTTCTTTTTCTAAAAAAGCTTTAAATTTCTCTATATCAATTGGTTTATCTAAAAAATCTTTTTTCAGATTAATCGTATCAATCGAATAAGGAGATTGTAGCAATTCTTCTAATTTCTGCACCCCTATCTTATAGGCGGAATCCTGTGCTAAAGCCTGACGTCTAGACCATTCTAGAATCTTTAAAAGACTTTTTACAGTAAATAAAAGACTACGCTCCGCATATTGAACTGCCATTCGTTCCTGTTGTTCAGAGGACATCTGATGCCTCCTTCTTAACAAATAGCAGCTTTCCTTCTTTATAACGATAAGCTATCAATTTCTGACGTTGCTTAATCGACTTGACAACCTGCAGTAGATCTCTCGAATAAGGTTCTCGAAGAGTAACTTCTACTGCTTTCCCATCAACGATACCAACACGTTTAAATTCAATGTAGTCTTTTTTGAGATGTCCTAAGCCCATACCAAAAGGAAAGTGATGAATCAATTGGATGGTACAACCACCTTTATTTCCCATTTGTTTCAAATCATACAAGTTTACTACCTTCATGATTAACTCCTTTATCTAGTTTGTCGCATCGTTTAAGTCTGGTAACGATAAACTCCGTGTCTGTTAGAAAATTCTCACACACGTCTTGTGCCAGTTGCCCTTCACAGGGAAATACTCTCAGTCCCTACTTACACAGGCACGCTAATCAAGACGGAGTGGATTCAATTTTCAAAGAACAGGTAGCTTTATTATAGATAAGAGTAGTTGAAATTTTTATCACATTTTTTATTTTTCTGTAGAGCTAAATTCATACTAAACAAAAATTTTGAAATAAAAGACTAACATTGTTACATAACGTTAGCATTTCATTTCCCTAAAACAAGCTAATTTGGTCTAAAAAAGCAGCAAACTATAAACTAGTAGGTTCCACACTAAATGTAGCCCCATACTGCCCCATAAGTCCGATTTATAGCGTACCATCCCTAAAAACATCCCAAGTGAAACATATAAACACCAAGCTAGAATGCTTCCTGGATGATGTGCTAATGCAAATAAAACACTTGTCAAAGCAACTCGAATATCTAATTTTCTAACCAAGTTCCATAAAATTTCTCGATACAAAAATTCTTCAACCATACTCGCATTGA
>CAUQZY010000053.1:0-12256 GCA_963522395.1 uncultured Streptococcus sp. | reverse complement strand
TGACCCACGGAGGCCGTATTGTCCGCTTTGAATACCAAGGAATTTTCCTAGAAGTCTTGGAAAGTCTGGGTGAAATGCCTCTGCCACCTTATATCCACGAAAAACTGGATGACCGTGAACGTTATCAAACCGTCTACGCCAAGGAAAGTGGCTCTGCTGCTGCACCAACTGCTGGACTTCACTTCACCAAAGAACTGCTGTCAGAAATCCAAGCCAAGGGTGTTCATCTAGTCTATCTGACTCTGCATGTCGGGCTCGGAACCTTTAGACCCGTTTCTGTTGACAATCTGGACGAACACGAAATGCACTCAGAATTCTACCAACTTTCTGAGGAAGCTGCTGCCACCCTTCGCTCTGTTAAGGAAAATGGTGGTCGTGTCATCGCTGTCGGAACCACTTCTATTCGCACACTGGAGACTATTGGTTCTAAGTTTGATGGGCAAATCCAGGCAGATTCTGGCTGGACCAATATCTTTATCAAACCTGGTTACGAATGGAAGATTGTGGATGCCTTTTCAACCAACTTCCACCTGCCAAAATCAACTCTGGTCATGTTGGTTTCTGCTTTTGCAGGCCGTGAATTAGTCTTAGATGCTTATCACCATGCCATCCAAGAACACTACCGCTTCTTCAGTTTTGGCGATGCCATGTTTATCTATTAAATTTCATAATCAAAAAAACGCATATTATCAGGTATTATCCTTTGGTGCTCTAAGCTTTTTTCTAATGATAGACAAAGTCTGAAAAGCTCTCAGAATCATTGTCTCAGCACCAAAAATACGTGAAATTTGCATAATTAAAATAAATTTCAGGGGGAGTTATACAAAAAAACGACGATTTAAATCGTCGTTTTACTGAGATAAATATGCAATCTTTTTTTGAAAATGCGTCTATTTATTTTTTATTGTTTTTTATTGTAGAGCAGACCCAAGCGAATGAACATAGGTTGTAAAAAGCAAATGAAAAAACTGCGAGGATAATAGCTCCTGTATCTAAATAACCCTTTTCAAGGCCTTTTTTCAACAACAACAAGCCTGTAGTTTCGATAACGATCAAACATAAAAATATATAAAAAATTTTCGCATTAAGCATATTGTTACCGCTTTCTTTTTATTTGGTTTTATTGTATAACAAAAGTTGAAAAAAATCAAAAATACAAAGGAGTTTCCGTTATGTCTAAGATGTTTAAATGCATGTGTTTGCTAGTTATGTCTGTTTTCTGTATGTCTAGCATTTCCCCGTCGCTTGTTGTTTTTGCTGATGATAGCTTATCGGCAAACTCTAAAGTTGTATCTGGTGAGGCTCAGTTTGAGAATGGCTCATCAGTGCGGTTCGGAGATACGCAAGTAAATATTTTAAGCGATGAAGTTCTTGAGGTTGTCAATCCAGATGGAAGTGTAGACACTATTGAACGACGTGCTGACGGCGTCTATATCAATGGGGCATTTTATATGGCTTATCAAAAGAATGAAATCGACCTAAATATATCTTTTAGATCATACGATCCTAATGTTTGGAATTACGTCAACACAATACATGGGAATAAACAAGCTAACACATTCGCTAACTTCATGATTGGTTCTGGAATAAGTTATATGATTGGTAAGATAGGTTCTGTATTGGGGAGTCCATGGGGTGCAATAATTGGTGGAGCATATTTTGGTATACAAGCTTATCAGTCTTACTTGGATTCACAAAGCCCATATCCATACTACATAACAAGTACTTATATCCATCTTTCTCAAAGAAAATGGAAGTTTATCACTGAATTCTATAGAAACTCAGACTATACTGGGTATGTAAAAACCGAAACAACCTACGTGAATTTCTAAAATATAAACCCTGCCTAGATATAAAGGCAGGGTTTATATTTTAGTTAATTGCTCAAGTAATTTGTAAGCATAATACTTGCGAAACTCTATTTGTTCAAGCGGTTCAAAAGCTCTTGTTTTTTAGCCTCAAGATCAGCTCTCCTTTGCTCGATTTCTTCACGTTTTTGGGCGATTTCTGCTTGCGCCTCGGGAGTTTCCAAAGTGCCTTGCGACTTGTGAAATTCTACTAGCATATCAACGATTTTTGGGTCTAATTCGTTGACATAATCAGAATTTGACCATTTCGGCACGTTGCTTGCAGGTGCTTGCTTTTTACCGACTTTTTTGGGCGTTTTGGCTTGTTGTTCGGCTTTCTGACTATAGTTGACCTCGTGGAATTTTCATATTATGCGTTTTATAATGAATTAAAAATTCGTTAGTCTTTTCTAAAATTCAGATCTTTCAAACTCTGGACACTGGCATTGAGAACCGCACCGACAATCAAAATCTTAGCGATGAGAATAAACCAGAACATCATGACTACCACGACGACGGAACTGAAAAAACGCACATCCACTATGTGATTGACATAATTGTTGACATAGACTGAAAAGATATTGAGCAGTAAGACCAGAGTCATCAAGACAAAGGCACTTCCTGGCAATACATAGCGAATTCGTCGGACCTTAACATTGGGCAGAAAATAGTAGAGCATGACCAAGATAGCAAAAATCAAGGCATAGACCAAGGGGCCTGTTAGGTCTTGCAGATAATCAAAGAGAGGACTATCCGATTTCAAGTAGCTTTTGATAAGGTTGAGAAGCATGCGACCAAAGACACTCAAAAACAGAGCTAAGGCGAAGAGAATCTGCAAGCCAAAACTGACAAACAAACTCATTAGCTGACGGGAAATCATTCCACGATTTTTTGCTACTCCGTAAGCCTTATTAAAGGCTTTCTGTAGGAAATTCATTGATTTTGAAAAGGTCCATAGGGCTGACAAAACCGCAAAACTCAATAAGCCCGTTGAAGGTCGGGTCAGCACTTCTGTGATAATCTTTGCCACCACATCATACATGGTTTCCGGCAAGAATTCATTGACAACCTTTAAAAAATTAGAAACTGGAATCTGAAAATAGGGGAGAATATTGACCATCACCAAAAGCAGGGGAAAAATCGAAATCAACCAATAGTAGGCTACTGCGACACTGGTCAACTCACTATCTGATGCTTGATAATAATGCAAAAAAGCTTTTAATAAAGGCTTGTCTATCAGCTCTTTCCACCACTTCTTCATGTCACACTCCTTCACTTATAATCTTGATTAATTTCTTCTTACCAATTCCATCATATCATAAGGCAGGGTATTGGCAGCTTCCTTCAGAGAATAGTTCTCTAAGTTATTCACATTTTGTCGTAATTTCTTGGCATACTTGGTCGTAATCAATCGTTTTTCTTCATATTCGAAAATCAACTTGCGCTCCAGATAATAGCCTCTCAGCATTTCATCGATATTGTTGGGCTTGACACGATTGATAACCCGTTCGACAAAGGCACCACTGGTGATGATAGCTGTTTCACGGAGACGAGAATCCTGCATGAAGCTGATTAAAGAACTCTTATAAACCCCTTTAAGGTTCTCCAGACTTTCGATAATCATCTCTGTATTTTCTAAATAGAGCTCTGCAATTTGGTCATAGTCAAGGGCTCTGAGTTTCTGTGATTCTTCATTTCTCCAACTGCGGAAGGTCTTGCCAAAGGTAAAGACTTCGTGAAGGAGAAAACGTAAAATCCGCAAGGAAACAAGGAAATAATAGGTCAATCGTGAAGCAAACTTGCGATTGATACTTTGTTCCATGTTTTTCAGATAACGTTGGTAGACTCGATAGGCACGCTCACTCATCTTGCCTTCTTCGTAGGCCTGTTCCAAACCATCACTTTCAATACTGAGGATGAGAAGTTTCAAAGTCTCCCAGTCTTCTTGAGCCCCCTTATTTTCTTGACTCAAGATAAGATTTTCTATTCGTCCATGGTAATTGTCAATAGCCGCATAGAGGGGAAGTTTATTTCTAGTGTCTTCCAACTCTTTTTCCAACTCTATCGTTACTTCTTTCAAAATGGCGATATGCATGAGATGATCCTTGCTTTCTTCCTGTTCATCCGAAAGATGAGGCAAGACCAAGAGACCAGTTAAAAAGCTTACAAGTGTCACACCTGCGACCAGGAAAAGTAAGAGAGGATACTCCTGCTCTAGATTACTTGGTATCAGAAGGATCGTAGCAATCGACACCGTTCCCTTGACACCTGAGAAGGTCAAAAGAAGCATGTCCTTCATATACTTATTTAGCTTTTTCTTGAGACGTCTAGTCCTATAGGCATAATAGCCATAGATCATGATAAAACGAATGGCAAAGAGGACAAAGGTCAGGGCGACAAGAGATAGCAATAAAAGTAAGGGATTATAGATTGGATTGGTCAAGATAGGTTCTGCTATCATTTCCAACTCCATCCCTAAAATCACAAAGACAGAACCGTTGAGCATAAAGTTCACTGTATGCCAGACCGTCTCGGTCACCGTATCCACTTGGGCTTCGAGGAGCGTAATTTTCTTAAAACGGCTTGCCTTTAAAATCCCAGCGACCACAACGGCAATAATCCCTGAAACATGGACTTCTTCTGCCAGGAAGAAGGTCACCAGAGGCAAACTCAATTCTAATAAAAGTTCACTGGCAATATCCGTTGCTCTCACACTCAGCAAGAAGCTATGGAGGAAACGGTTGGTCATGGCTGTTAAAAAGCCAATCAAAAAACCGCCTAGAATTGAAAAGATAAGCGAACTACTAGCTTGTCCAAGGGAAAAGGCTCCTGTTGTCCAAGCTGTCAAAGCTACCTGAAAGGCCACCAAACCAGATGCATCATTCAAGAGTCCTTCACCCTTAAGGATATTAGACACGCGCTTTGGAAAGCTAAACCGCTCCGAAAGAGAGGCAAAGGCCACCAAGTCCGTAGGGCCAAGAGCTGCCCCAACAGCCAAGCAAGCCGCTAAGGGAAGGCTGAACCAAAGAAGGTGGGCCAAGCCACCCAAACTTAGGGTCGAGATAAAAATCACTGGAAATATGAGATAGATAATGATTTGCCAGTGTTTTAAAATAGCCGTAATATCTGCTTCCTCAGACTCTCGAAAAAGCAAGGGCCCGATAACCAGTGCCAAAAACAACTCTGTATTGAGGTGAAAGTCGGTATTGGGTAAAAAGAGGCCAATCACAATTCCCAAAAGAATTTGCACCAAAGGAAGAGGTAAAAAGGGCAGGAGCTTATTGGTGGTACTTGAGACAATCAAAACCAGTAAAAATAGGATTAGGTAAATCAGTAATTCCACGCACATCCTCCTTAATCTTTTTTACAACAGGATTCAAATATCTCCTTCTGCTCTTTGATTTTTTGGTCAATCTTGGAACAATCCTTGTGCTCAATTTTTCTCTGGCACCGTTCCATTTCAAGAGCAACTAATTTTTTCTTGATTTTAAGCATTTTTTTGCTCATATGTGCTTGGTCTAACACACCCACTGCTCGTTCGTGGTGGGTTGATTCAACAAAATTCTGGCGCATGGCATCCAGCTTTTCACGTAGGTATTGTTTATCCATGTCTATATCTCTCTAATTTTTCAATCATCACTAAAAATGGTGGATTGTTAATTTGGTTTAAAGTTCGGTAAATGGTAGCTGTATACTCTTGTTGGTTCAACTGGCTCACAAAATCCAAGACAGCATCCCTCTCGAGGTCGCCTCCATCATGACCATAGTAGATCATAATGGCAATCCGTCCCCCTTTGACAAGTAAGCCACACAGCTTTTCTAATGCTTCAATAGTTGTCTGTGGTCGAGTGATGACAGATTTATCAGCTGACGGCAAATAGCCCAGATTAAAAATCCCTGCCTTGGCTTCTGTCACAAACTGGTCCAGTGTCTCATGACCTTGCAAGATTAACTGGGCATTTGTCAGTCCAGCCTGGTCCAAACGCTCCTTGGTCTTTTCCAAGGCTTGCTCCTGAATATCAAAGGCATAGACTTGCTTAGCTAGCTTGGCTAAAAAAAGCGTGTCATGGCCATTTCCCATAGTCGCATCCACTACGATATCATCCTGAGTTACTACCTCAGCCAAAAAATCATGTGCCATCTCAAGTGGTCTTTTCATTTTCAAACTCCTGTTTTACAGCCTTGCATCCTTGAACGCTTCCACGACGTCGCATTTCAGTTTCAATAGCATTTAGCACTTCCCACTTATTGAGGCTCCACATAGGACCAATCAGCATATCTCTAGGTGCATCTCCTGTGATTCGATGGATGACGATATGCTTGGGAATGATTTCCAGTTGGTCACAGATGACCTTAACATATTCGTCCTGGCTCATCAACTGCAAACGTCCCTCGTGGTAGTCCCGTTGCATACGCGTATTGGTCATAAGATGGAGCAAATGCAATTTAATTCCTTGAATATCATTATCGGTGACACAGCGACGGACATTTTCAATCATCATCTCATGGGTTTCACCAGGCAAGCCATTAATAAGATGGGAAACAATCTCAATTTTGGGATACTTTCTCAAACGCTTGACTGTTTCCACGTATAATTCATAAGAGTGGGCACGGTTAATCAAATCAGAGGTTGTTTCATAAGTGGTCTGCAAGCCCAATTCAACCGTCACATGCATTCGCTCCGACAACTCAGCCAAATATTCGATGGTTTCGTCTGGTAAACAGTCTGGGCGCGTTCCGATATTGATGCCTACTACACCTGGCTCATTGATAGCCTGCTCATAGCGTTCTCGAATAACTTCAACCTTTTCATGGGTGTTGGTAAAATTTTGAAAATAAACCAGATACTTCTGAACATCTGGCCACTTGCGGTGCATAAAGTCAATTTCCTTATAAAACTGCTCACGGATAGGCGCATCTGGTGCTACAATAGCATCTCCAGAACCTGAAACCGTACAAAAAGTACAGCCTCCATGAGCCACAGTCCCATCACGATTGGGACAGTCAAACCCCGCATCAATAGGGACTTTAAAAGTCTTTTCTCCAAAAAGTTTTCGATAATAATCATTCAAGGTATTATAAGATTTCATAACTTTCATTATAACAAAAAACACTCACAATCTCAAAAGCCTAACTTTCCTATAAATTCCTCTGTTTCTCATTTCCATTAGAGATTTTTTATGATACAATATGGGTATGATTTTAATGAAATTAGCATCTATTTTATTATTGATACTGACCTTAGTAGTCTGCATTATCATAACCAAACTTTTTAGATTAAAAAAACTAGGACGAAACTTTGCGGATTTGGCTTTTCCAGTTTTGGTATTTGAGTATTACTTGATTACAGCTAAAACCTTTACCCATAATTTCCTCCCTAGACTGGGGCTAGCCCTCTCACTCCTAGCCATTATTCTCGTTTTTTTCTTCCTTTTGAAAAAACGTAGCTTTTACTATCCTAAATTCATCAAATTCTTCTGGCGTGCAGGATTCTTATTAACCCTTGTCATGTATATCGAGATGATTGTTGAATTGTTTACTCAGAAATAAAAAACTAAATCTAAAACACCTCAATCAAACTAAATACAGTGATTGAAGTGTTTTTTCTTTATATCTTTTTTAATAATTCTTATACTCAATGAAAATCAAAAAGCAAACTAGGAAGCTAGCCGCAGGTTGCTAAAAGCACTGCTTTTAGGTTGTAGATAGAACTGACGAAGTCAGCTCAAAACACTGTTTTGAGGTTGCAGATGGAAGCTGACGTGGTTTGAAGAGATTTTCGAAGAGTATAAGCTAAATCGGCGATTACACTTACAATATAGCACTCTGAGAATAGATGTCAAGGAATTTTTATCTCTATTAGAAAAAGCCTGTCCTGAGACAAGGCTTTGATGATATCTATGCTAAGAACCCGCACTTTCGTAGGCATCTAAGCCCCTATCCCAAAGTTTAAGGGAAATGACAAAGAAAACAAGGGAAATCAACATCAAACCTCCGATGTTAAAGATTACATCCTTGTCCTGCAAGAAATAGCTGGCAGGATAGTAGGCCGTAAAGGCAAAAGGCACGATAAAGCTGATCAACCAACGAAGAGCTGAATTGTAAATAGAAATCGGATACTTGGCAAAATCATTAAACATATAGAAAATGTAAATCATAGCGCCTGACTGCTTGGTCCAAAAAGCGATGCTGGCTGTCGCGATTTTCAAGGAAGTATAAATCAAGGTCGCAAAAGGAATACAGACTAGGAAAAGCAAGAATTTTGGAAGAGTCCAAGCAATGCTTGATACTGTTGTCGCTAGTAAAATTCCACCGACCAATAGTTCTCCCAAGGCATCAATCTGAAAAGTTTCGACTAGAATGTGAAAGAGGGGATTGATGGGACGCGTCAAGTACTTATCAAATTCTCCTTTTCGCACCAAGCGCTGTCCCAGAGCCCAAAGATTGTCAAAAAAGAGATGGTCAAAGCCCTTAGGAATCAAGGAAAATCCATAGATAAAAGCAATCTCTTGGAAGGACCAACCTTCTAGGGATGGAATATGTTGAAAGATGACATTGAGAAATAAGAGGTTCAGGCCTTGAGTCAGAAAGACTCCCAAGACACCAACCACAAAATCAACCTTGTACTCCATGATTTGCTTGATGTATTGTCTAATAAAAATCAGATGCATGCGTTGATATTTTTTCATACTAACCTCCTTGAATGGTGATAAATGACTGGACTCGTTTCCAAATCAACTGAGACAAGCCCACCATCACTAAGAGCCAGAAAAACTGGAGCAAAAGCGCCTGAAGAATCTGACTGGCATCGTATTTCCCAACAATGATCATAACCGGAGTGTAAATCAAGGATGAAAAAGGCAAGAAGGACAGAATATCTGAAACAACCTTTGGAAAGAAAGCCAAGGGAATCAAACTTCCAGACATAAAGGCCACTATGGAAGTCTTAAGTAGGTTGGAACCCCAAAGATTTTTAAACACAAAGGCTGAAAAACCAAAACAGATATTAAAGAAAAAGTTAATCAGATAGGCCAGCGTTAAACTAAAGAGGTAAAGGACAGTTAATCCCAGCACTTCTACAATACCTTGCCCAGATAAGATTTTCATCAAGACAATGACGCTTAAAAATGGCAGGCCAACGCTGATAAAAATCAACCACTTGGAACCAAGCTCAGTAAAGAGATAAGAGGCAGCAAAATGCACTGGTCTCAACAAACGCATGATAATCGAACCATCCTTGACCTCCTCCCCGATCATAAAGGAAGAATCGGATCTAGTCAGAAGATTGGTCACAAAACTCATGATGATGTAGAGGGTGATATCTGCCATACTGAAGCCCTGAATCAAAGACTCTTGCGAAGAATCAAAGACAGCCTTCCAGAGATAAAAGGCCACAAAAGCCCCCATGACATCGCCGATACGATAAAGAATAAAGTTGACTCGATAGGTAATCAACTCCTGAACACCTGCATTGATAAAGGGTTTATAACGTCTCCACAATTTGACCATCTTAGAGCTCCTTTCGATAGAAGCGGCGGATAATATCCTCAATATCCGTATCCACCATCTTCAAATCGCGGATTTCAAAATCAGACAGGGTTTGCTTGATAATATCAGCTGACTGGTAGCGAGAACTATCGAATTCAATGTTGAGACTATTTCCTTGTCTATCAATTGTCATATCCGAAAAGCCTTCATAGTAAGAAAGGAGATGACTTTGACCTGGTAGCAGTTCAAAAGAAAGAGTCTTCATCTTACCAAATGTGTCCTTAAGCTGGCTAACCGTTCCATCAAAAATCTCCTGCCCCTTGTCTATCATAAAAATCCGATCACAGAGCTGCTCAATATCACTCAAATCATGAGTGGTCAAGAGAATAGTTGTTTCTTCCTCCTGATTGATCTGGGTAATAGCCCGACGAATGTTGTCCTTAACGGACACATCCAAACCAATGGTCGGTTCATCTAAAAAGAGAACCTTGGGATTGTGGAGCAAGGAGGCCGCAATATCCGCCCGCATGCGCTGTCCCAATGAAAGAGTTCGCACGGGATCTTTGATAAAATCCTTCAAATCCAAGACTTCATTCAAAAAGTCCATGCGCTTATGGAAGAGCGAATCTGGCACATCGTAAATCTCTTTCAAGACCGTGTAGGTCTCTTGTAAAGCCAAATCCCACCATAACTGAGTTCGTTGTCCGAAAACGACTCCAATATCCTTGACATAATCTTGGCGATTGTCCTGGGGAATCTTGCCATTAATCCGACAAAAACCAGATGTCGGTTTCAAAATCCCTGTCAGCATTTTGATGGTTGTCGACTTTCCAGCACCATTAGCCCCGATAAATCCTAAAATCTGCCCTTTTGGAACTTCAAAAGTCAAATCCTTGACCGCTTCAAAGGTCTGCTTTTCAGGATGAATAAAGGAACGTAAAGCCCCCTTCAAGCCCGGTTCCTTAACAGTCTTCACAAAATTTTTCTGAAGATGTTCCACTTCTATCATTGCCATATCTATCTCCCTATGGTAAGGAATAGCAACATTGTCTTTTTTACTACAAATATTCTAAATCCTTACTTTCTATACCTTCTACATTTTATTGCTGCAGAAAGCTTTATACCAACCTATTATAATCCAATAAAAACTAGAATGCAAGCGTTTGCCTAAAATTTATGAAATTAGAGATTTCTCTCTTAAAATGCTATTTTTAATTCAAAATCATCTTTTCATCCAATTTTCTCCTAAACTCCTTCAATATTATCCTTGTCAGTCTATCTTGGATTGTTTCAGTTGCATTTTCATTGAAATATACAATAAACTCATCAGTTGTCTTTCCAATCTTTCTCTTTGTGATAATATTTTTTAGTTCTCCCAAAAATTCTACTTTCCGTTTTTGAATTTCTGACAATAAAAAAGGAAGTATCTGCAATTTGCTGCTTTTACTTCCTCTCTCTAATTTTATTTAATTATTTTACTTAGACAAACTGAGATTTAGATTTTAACCCTTACGGAACATAAAACGGGCCATGCTCTTGAAGTATGTTCTATAAGATTATAATTTAATGCTAAGTGTAGCTATATAGTCATTTCCATAACGTGATAATCGATGTCTTTTGTCACATGATTCATAAAAATCAATCATAGCAAGACCATTTTTAAGTTGTCCTCTAATCTGAGTTTCTAAGGTATGGCTAAATTCATATCCATATTCTGGATTTATGGTTATCTTGCCTTCCTCTTCAAGCTCTTTTGAATTAAAAGGTAATGAAAACTTCAAAAGCAGTTCCTCATCAGGTTTGTCCCATACAATATCAGCATCATACATGTATATCCAAGGATTCATAAATCCGACCATTAACAATCCACCCTTTTTCAATACTCGAGAGGCTTCTTTATACATATTTTCCAAATCCTCTATATATACATTTGAAACTGGATTAAAAATAATATCAAAAGTTTCATTTTCAAATGGAAATGGTTCTGTCATATCACCTTGAACTGTATTAATTTTTAAGCCTTCTCTTTTAGCAACCATTTCATCTCTTTGTAATTGTGATTTAGAAAAATCCATTATGGTTACATCATAACCTTTTACAGCAAAAACTGGTCCCTGTTGTCCTCCACCACAAGCTAAACCTAATATCTTTTTTCCTTTTGCTTTTTCAAACCATTCTTTTGGAACTTTTTTCCCAACAGTTAAGGCAACAGAAATTGGATGTTTTCTAGCTTCTTCTAATTCTTCATGTGTCAATGGCTCAGTATAGTCATTTTTTACATTATTCCATCTATCTTTATTTAATTTTATATAATTGTTCATCTTATAATCTCCTCGTATCTTGATATTATTTCGATTTAAGGTGAATAGGTTGCCATTCCTTGATTTCATTCTATTATACCATATATTGAATTACTATTATTTCATTATTTTCTTAATTAGTATTTTTAAAATTTATTTAAACTAAAAAAAAGCTTCTCTAAAACCAAGATTACATTTTAGTTTTTCATAGCATTATTGTAGAAAAAATAGAACCTTTTAGCAACTTAAGATTGGTTCTTCTATAGTATATTCGCTATATATTCAGACACAAAAAACCCACCCAATGGGCAGGTTTCATCTGTATTATTCAGCTAGATTAAGCTTTACCTTCTGAACCGAATACGTCGATACGTTCTTCAACTGATGCTTGGATAGCTTTTACACCGTCAGCCAAGAATTTACGTGGGTCGAAGAGTTTTTTCTTGTCGTATTCTGCTTCGTTTGCTTCGTAGTCACGAGCAAATTTACGAGTTGCGTTAGCGAATGCGATTTGGCATTCAGTGTTAACGTTAACTTTAGCAACACCAAGTTTGATAGCTGCTTGGATTTGCTCATCAGGAATACCTGATCCACCGTGCAATACGATTGGGAATCCTGGAA
>CAUQZY010000052.1:0-12347 GCA_963522395.1 uncultured Streptococcus sp. | reverse complement strand
TTCAGGATTCGGATTATACGATTAACCTTCTGCTAGATAAGGCAAAATATGAAGAACAGATTAAGTCTAATTATTGGGTTGAATCAGCTCAGCTTGTCTATCAATTTCCAACTAAATTTACTATCAAGGTTAAGGAATATGATATTGTGGCCTACTATGTTTCTGGAGAAAGTCATTATCCAATCCTTTCAAGTGGTCAGCTTGAGACCAGTGCGGTAAGTTTGGTGAGTCTACCAGAAACCTATTTATCTGTTTTCTTTAATGACAGCGAGCAAATCAAGACTTTTGTCTCAGAACTTTCTCAAATTAGTCCAGAACTCAAGGCTGCTATCCAAAAGGTGGAATTAGCTCCAAGCAAGGTGACTTCCGATTTAATTCGATTGACCATGTATGATACAGATGAAGTCTTGGTTCCCCTGTCTGAAATGAGCAAGAAACTGCCTTACTACAGTAAGATTAAGCCTCAATTGTCAGAACCGAGTGTGATTGACATGGAAGCTGGAATCTACAGCTACACTGTGGCGGATAAATTAATTATGGAGGCTGAGGAAAAAGCTAAACAAGAGGCAATTGAAGCTGAGAAGAAACAGAAAGAGGAAGAGAAGAAAAGGCTAGAAGAACAGCAGAAAAAATTGGAAGAAGAGAAGAAAAAACTGGAGGAAGAGAGCAATCGAAACCAAACAAATCAGCGTTCATCACGTCGCTAGGTTTACCTTTTGTCTCATAGCTCTTTAGTTGCCATGTTTTTACTTGACAAGTGCTAGTAGAAATAATAGAATAATAGAAAACCTTTAAAGCAGTCCAGAGAGGCAGCTAAGGTTAGACGGTGAAAGGGTGGAGACTACCCATTTTTCGTGGAACCTTGCTGTTGGCAGGTTCCTTTTTTTGTGGCTTCTGTTGGCCAGACTCTCTCACTAGCAAAGGTAAAAGGAGAAACCTATGCGAGAACATCGTCCAGTCATTGCTCTTGATTTTCCTAGTTTTGAGGCGGTCAAGGAATTTTTAGCTCTTTTCCCAGCAGAAGAAAGCCTTTATCTCAAGGTAGGGATGGAGCTTTATTACGCAACGGGGCCTGAGATTGTGTCTTACTTGAAAGGTTTGGGTCACAGTGTCTTTTTGGATCTCAAGCTGCATGACATTCCCAATACAGTCAAGTCAGCCATGAAGGTCTTGTCTCAGCTTGGTGTGGATATGACCAATGTTCATGCGGCTGGTGGTGTAGAGATGATGAAGGCTGCGCGTGAAGGTCTTGGAAGTCAAGCAAACTTGATAGCTGTAACGCAGCTTACATCAACGTCAGAAGCCCAGATGCAGGAGTTTCAAAATATCCAAACCAGCCTGCAAGAGTCTGTGATTCATTATGCTAAGAAGACAGCTGAAGCGGGATTAGATGGTGTCGTTTGCTCTGCTCAGGAAGTGCAAGTCATCAAGCAGGCTACCAATCCAGATTTTATCTGTCTGACACCGGGTATTCGTCCAGCAGGAGCTGCGGTTGGAGACCAAAAACGCGTCATGACGCCAGCGGATGCCTATCAAATAGGTAGTGACTATATCGTGGTGGGACGTCCCATTACCCAAGCTGAGGATCCTGTTGCAGCTTATCATGCCATCAAGGATGAATGGACACAGAACTGGAATTAAAGAACTAGATTAGAAAAATAAAAGGAGAATACCATGACACTTGCTAAAGATATCGCTAGCCACCTCTTGAAAATTCAAGCCGTTTACCTCAAACCAGAGGAGCCTTTCACTTGGGCATCTGGTATCAAGTCACCGATTTACACTGATAATCGTGTGACACTAGCCTATCCAGAAACTCGTACCTTAATTGAAAATGGCTTTGTGGAAGCTATCAAAGAAGCCTTTCCAGAGGTAGAAGTCATTGCAGGAACTGCGACAGCAGGGATTCCTCACGGAGCTATTATTGCTGATAAGATGAATCTGCCATTTGCCTATATCCGTAGCAAACCAAAAGACCACGGAGCTGGTAACCAAATCGAAGGCCGCGTGGCTCAGGGTCAAAAAATGGTAGTTGTTGAAGACCTTATTTCAACAGGTGGTTCTGTTCTTGAAGCTGTAGCAGCAGCCAAGCGAGAAGGAGCAGATGTGCTTGGAGTTGTAGCGATTTTCAGTTACCAATTGCCAAAAGCAGATAAGAACTTTGCGGATGCTGGTGTGAAATTGGTGACACTTTCAAACTACAGTGAGCTTATCCATCTAGCCCAAGAAGAAGGCTATATCACGCCAGAAGGACTCGATCTTCTAAAACGCTTTAAAGAAGACCAAGAGAATTGGCAAAATGCCTAAAACATAGAAAATCAGGTAGTCACTAGGATTACCTGATTTCTTTTTGTAATGTTATTGGATCTTATACTCAATGAAAATCAAAAAGCAAACCAGGAAGCTAGCAGCAGGCTACTCAAAGCACTGCTTTGAGGTTGTAGATAAGACTGACGAAGCAAGTCACATATATAATACAAGGTGAAGCTGATGTGGTTTGAAGAGTATTACTTGATTTATGTTGTGAACAATGTCATAGAAGGTAGATTAAGTAAATGTTCCAATACAAGAATAAATATTAGAACTAGATAAATGTGTTACGAATATTAGAATCGGGAGTTTCTTCGATAAATTCAACGATATCATTTGGAAGACAATCTAAAATCCGACATAGCTTTTCTAAAGTTAGTAAAGTTATGTTTTTATTTTTCTTTAGGCTGTCAAGAGTTTTATTATCAACTCCGGATTTTAATAACTTGTATTGAGAAACTTCTTTTTTCTTCATTGTAGCCCAGAGTGGGTTAAAACTGATTATCGTCATCAACTCCTTTTACTTAATTATAAGAAAAAAGTATCTGACTTCATATTGTGTATATATCCACAATATGATAAAATAACAAGGAAAGGAGACTTATGGATGAATAAGAATGATATTATTTCTCAAGAGGAGAATGAGTTAGATTATTTTTTAGGAATTATTCCGGATGAATCTAAGTCAGATTTGTTTGATGAATGGACTATTTGGGAAGCCTATGTAAAAGGGAGGTTACCAAATAAACATTGGTCTGAAGTTTTTGATAATGGTGCATACCATTCACTTGATGTCATTACTGCAGAAGGCAAAAAATATGAATATTATCCTATCGCTAATCCGCAATCATACCAGACTGTTTTACAAGAATATCTTTTGACAATAGAAGAGCCTAAACGTAGTAGAAACTTAATAGTTGAAGCTACTATTTGGTCTAAAAGAGTAGAAGATCTGACTAAGTATTTTTATATAGTAGATGGAAAACATGTTTCTCTTATCAACCCGAAATTAAGTGTTTTGGGATGGATTTTCAGAATTTTAGGCTCATTGTTCTTAGTTGCCTATATAGATAGACTTGGTGAATTTTCTAGTTCTGGTTTAGGAATCTTAAGTAAACCTTTTGAATACTCCCTTTGGGTGGGAGCATGGGTTCTGCTATGGTCTCCAATTTATTTTGCTTATCAACGAGTGAAGCATGAAAAACCAATAGCAGATCAAGTAAAAAAACATAAGGATGAAGTTGCTCAAGCTAGAAACTATTGTATGGAGAAATTGAATAGTATTCCATTTGTTTATGCAAGGAAACAAGCAGGGTTAGATATTCATTTTGATGCTTTTGCTTATATGGTTAATGTAATTGATCAAGGTAGAGCCTATGACCTAGGACAAGCGCAAAATATGTATGAAGACATGATGAGGACAGAGCAATTAAATTATCAGTTTCAAGAATTACAAAGAAAAGTTGATTACAATAACAAAATGACAGCAATTAATACATTTACAAATTTAATGAAATAATAGATTAGGAGAAATAAGATGTTTGGAAAACCGAAATATGAAAGTGATATTGATAAAACAGTTAGAGATATGTGGTGGGGTTTTGCCATTTTTATAACTGTAATGTACTTTTTAGTCAAAGCAACTTATTATGTCGCATTGCCGTTTTATACTTTATTTACTCATTTGTTTGAAGAAAAAGTCCAACAGAAAGAATATCTAAACTGGATGCGATTTTTACCTTTGACTTGGTTTATGAGTGGAGAGACAAAAGAAATGAGACGAGCTGCTGTGAGCTGTACTATACTGCCGATTTCACTACCTTTATTTTTAATTTTTAATTATCTATATAGTATTAAAGTAATTGGCGATAGCTTTTCCATTTTTATTTTGATTTTATTTACATGTAGCCTAGGAGGCATTATAGGTACTGTTAGAAATTATCGTTTTTCTAAAAAATATATTAGATAGTGTAAGTATGTAAAAATATAATCAGTGAAAAGTCAGGAAAATAAAGATGGATAGACAAAATACTAATGAAAAAAAGACTTTGAAAAAAGGTAGAAGAGGTTGGGTAATCTCAGCAGCAATTGTAGCGCTTTTAGGAATTTCAGCTGGAACAGTTATGTTGCAAAATCAATCGAGTCAAAATCAAGGGCAATGTGAAAGTGTTACCGTTTCAGACTCTTCTTCAAAAGAAAAAGAATACACAACAACTGATACTATTAAAGAAACAGAGAAGAGTTTTCTACCTAAAGTAGATGTCAAAGAGGAATTGGCTAAAGCATTTGTAGCTACTAAAAAAGTTGGTTCTGAAGATTCGATTAAATCTCTCGATAAATCATATGAAAAATTATCAGAAATAACGAAGGTAGAGGAAAAGCTTAAGTTACAGGTAAGAACTGAGGGTGAAGACGCAGTTGAGCAAGTTTCTAGATTAGAAGTAGCTAATAAAGATAATAAAATATTGGAAAAATCTGATAACCTAACTAAAAAGGTTGAAGTTAAAAATGATAAAGGCATCCCAGCAGTTCAGCCTAAACTGCCAGAATTGGTAATTATTGAAAAAGGCACTCCAGAAGTTCAGCCTGCATTGCCTGAAGCTAAACCAGAAAAAGATAAGGTCTTAGATAAAAAGGAAGAGAAAAAAGAAGTTGAGGTTAAACCGGCAACTCCAACTATTCCTGAAAACAAAGACCAGACAACCGGAACTCCAACTAAAGAAGAAAAGACTTTAGAAGAGAAAAAAGATAAGGTAGAAGGTAATCAATCAAACCTTTCAAGGAACAAAGAACAAGTTGAAACTGGTAAAACTAATACTGTAGTTGGCGAAACAACGACTGAAGAAGTTATTAAACCAGCTATTCCAGGAAAACCTGAAGTTCCAGCTCAGCCTGAAGTTAAAAAAGTCGTAACTACTCGAACTGAAGTACAAACTTCTGTTATTGAATCTGGGGTACAACATGTCCCAGATGCAAACCTTAACATTGGGGAGACTCAAGTTGTTCAAGAAGGTGTTGCAGGAAAAACAGAAACAACTTACACGATTACTATTGAGAATGGTGTAGAAGTTAGTCGTACAGTAACAGGAACACAAACAACTCCTGCAGTTGATAAAGTTATCCATGTTGGTACTAAAATTTCTAAAGAAGTGGTTCGTACCACAAAAGAAGAAGTGGTTCGCACTCCTATTTTTCCAGGTACAGAATACGTTCCAGATGAAAATTTGGATGCTGGAGTAGAAAAAGAAGTGGAAGCCGGTCAAAATGGTGAAAAACTTGAAGTTTTTACTGTAACACTTGAAGATGGTGTTGAAACTGGTCGTACTCTTGTTTCATCTACTCAAAAAGAGGCAAAAAATCGAGTTGTTCATGTCGGAACAAAAGTTGCTAAGAAAAACATTGAAACTGTAACTCGTGAAAACCACAAGGTTGAACATAAAGTTACTAGCAACACAAATCCAGACCTTCCGAAAGGTGAGAAAAAAGTAATTCAAGCTGGTAAGGATGGTTCTTATGAACTTGTTACTACGGTTGTAACCACTCCAGATGGTACAGAAGTTTCTCGTAATGAAAAACGAGAAAATGAAGTTCCAGCAGTTGATGAAATTGTAGAAATTGGAACTGGTGAAAACGTGGAAACAAGTCGCACTTCTCGAACAGTTGAAGTAAATTACGAAACTGAAGAAGTTAAAGATGAGACACTAAATGAAGGAAAACGTGTAGTAGAAACTAAGGGTCAAAAAGGTTCTTATACAGAAACTACAATTGTTTATGGAAATGGTCGCTCATCTGTAGTTAAAAGTGATGAAGTGAAACCGGTTAAAGAGGTTGTTCGAGTTGGAACACATAAAGTTTTAACTGAAAACAAAACTCGAGTTGAGCGCAAAGAAGGGGAAGCCTTCAAGACTGTTGAAATTAAAAGCGATAAACTTTTCAATGATCATCGAGTAGTTAAAACTAAAGGTAAAAAAGGTGAAATCATCGAAAACTACAAAGACTACTATGAAGATGGCAAACTTGTTAAGAGTGAGCTAATCAATACTGAAACTGTTCCAGCAGTGGATGAAGTAGTCGAAGTTGGAACTAAAGAACGTTACACTTATGCTAACGAAGACAAAGTTATTACTGCTGAAGGTGAAAAACGAGTTGCTGATCCTGAACTTTTTGAAGGTGATGAGCGAGTTGAAGATGCGGTAAATGGTAAGGAAACTTACAAAGTTAAGTACATCAATGATGAAAATCAAAACCGTACAGAAGTAAGTCGTGAACTGATTAACACTGTTCCAGCAAAACAAAAAGTTGTTCATTATGGAACTAAGAAATTGATGTCTGAAGTTACTGAAGAAGAAACTGAAACAATTTCTCATGGTTCTCGTACTGAAAATGATTCTAACCTTTTCGAAGGTGAAACTCGTACTGAAAACGGTCGTGACGGATTCAAGCGTTACCGCAAAATTATTTCAGTAAACAATAAAACTGGTGAACGAACTGTTAAAAGTTGTGAGCTAGTTGAAACTAAGGATGCAGTTGACACAATTACCTATAATGGTACTAAGAAAAAACGTATCGCTGATCCAACAGATGTTGTAGTTCCAACAACTGATGATAACTATGACATTGATGGTACATGGAAAGACATTAAGAGTCTAGGTGAAAACGGTTTGGATCCAAACAATGAAGATCACCGTAGCGCTAAGTATCTACATGACAATCTTTCTCAAGCTGATAAAGACCGTGTAGCTGTTGATGAAACAGATGACGGAGATGAACTTCCTCGAGACATGGGACTTATCTCAGTTTGGAAAGTATCACGCCTTTCTCAAGCAGAACTTGATAAGCTTGAACAAATTGTAGATAATCGTAAACTTAATGAACACTTCATGGAGCTTCTTAATGAAGAACGCACTCGTAAAGGTTTGACTCCTGCAACCATCGCAGCAGATGATAGCGAACTAACTCGAGTTGCCAATATTCGTGCTAATGAAATGGCAGATCACGGTTCATTGCGTTACCAAGGTAAGGAGGAAGGTAAGCATAAACGGCCTGATGGTTCTCGTTGGTCAACTGCTTATGATCCAGAATTCTACAAACAAACAAATGCAATGACTGAAAATACAGCAGAAACAACAATTGTTTGGGATATTGTAAGTCTTACAAATGAAAAAGCGTTAGCTCACTACTTCTATACTGTATGGAAACACTCACCAGGTCACTATGCAGCTATGATGATGGGAGATGGTTATAGCCCAGCAAACAAGAATGTACAATTCCGTGTTGCTCTTGGGTTCGCAAATCATTCATTGACTTCTGATAATCCAACAAACGTTGTTGCAATAATGGAGATTGCATCTATGATGGACTAGATAAAAAACGAACAAGATAAGATTCTGATTATCAGAATTCTAGTCTTGTCCGTTTTTCTTTTTAAAACTTAGTCAACTGTTTTTCTAAGTGAGTGGATAGTTTGGAAATAGGGAAGCAGACTGCGAAATACAAGACTAGAATGGTTCCATAAATCCAAAAGGAAGCGGTTGGGATAGTTAAGCGATTGCTATCGATGATTTGTTGTCCAACCTTGGTAACTTCAACAACCCCAATCAAAACAACCAAGGAAGTGGTTTTGATCATCCGAGTGACAAGGTTGATGGCCTGCGGTAGCAGTCTTCTCAAAACCTGTGGGATGATGATGTGGTAGTAAAGTTGAACATTGGTCAAGCCGAGCGCCTGTCCACTTTCAAACTGATGCTTAGGGAGGGAAGTGATGGCTCCACGTACCAAGTTCCCCATCTAGAAATAATACAGTTATTGTAGCACTTAAAATCTCCTTTGGATGATATGTATTTTTTATTGTCGTTATAAGGATTTTTTATCATAGAAATAAAATTTCTGAAATTTCCAAACAAAATATTTGAAAAGTTTTGAAAAAAGAGTTAAGATATTTTTGTAATATACAAAGTAAACGCTTACTTATTAAGGAGGGCATTTTATGTCATACAAAACAAGCAATGCAGAAGGTCATGTAGATTTCATCAATACCTATGATTTGGAGCCAATGGCGCAACAAGTTATTCCTAAAGCAGCATTTGGCTATATCGCTAGTGGGGCGGAAGATACTTTCACTTTAAGAGAGAATATCCGTGCCTTTAACCACAAACTTATCGTTCCGCATACGCTTTGCAATGTTGAAAATCCAAGTACAGAGATTGAATTTGCAGGTGAAAAATTGTCTTCACCAATCATTATGGCGCCTGTTGCAGCCCATAAATTGGCAAACGAACAGGGTGAAGTGGCGACTGCGCGTGGTGTGCATGAGTTCGGTTCTCTTTATACAACTAGCTCTTACTCTACTGTCGACCTTCCAGAAATTACGGAGGCCCTTCAAGGGACACCTCATTGGTTCCAATTTTACTTTAGTAAAGATGATGGCATTAACCGCCATATCATGGACCGTGTTAAGGCTGAAGGTTATAAAGCGATTGTCTTGACGGCAGATGCGACTGTAGGGGGCAATCGTGAGGTGGATAAGCGCAATGGTTTTGTCTTCCCAGTTGGCATGCCGATTGTTGAAGAATACCTACCAGAAGGTGCTGGAAAATCAATGGACTTTGTTTACAAATCAGCTAAACAACGCTTGTCTCCACGTGATGTAGAATTTATCGCTGAATACTCAGGACTTCCTGTGTATGTCAAGGGACCACAATGCCGTGAGGACGTTGAACGTTCGCTTGCTGCAGGTGCTTCTGGTATCTGGGTAACCAACCACGGTGGTCGCCAAATCGACGGTGGACCAGCTGCCTTTGACTCACTTCAAGAAGTAGCAGAAGCAGTTGACAAACGTGTGCCAATCGTCTTTGACTCAGGTATTCGTCGTGGTCAACACGTCTTTAAAGCCTTGGCTTCAGGAGCAGACTTGGTAGCTATTGGTCGCCCTGTTATCTATGGTTTGGCTCTCGGTGGTAGTGTTGGTGTGCGTCAAGTCTTTGAACATTTGAATGCAGAATTGAAGACAGTCATGCAATTGTCTGGAACTCAGACAATTGAAGATATCAAACACTTCAAGCTCCGTCACAACCCATATAACCCAACCTTCCCAGTTGATCCTCGTGACTTAAAATTGTATTAATAAAAGAGATTGCCTCCACTTGATGTGGAGGTTTTTGTTTGTGTTTTAAACGTTTTAATAAAGGGAAATCGTATCAAAATCTATATAAATATATTTTCTAATCAAATATCTTGCTAGGGTTTTCATTTTTTGCTATACTGGTGCAGTAATTAAATAATAAAGACATTTGGGGTGCTTTAGGCTGAGATGATACCCATTGAACCTGATACAGTTAAGACTGGCGAAGGGAAATGTGAAATGTTTTTTTCGTATGTCGAAAAGAACTGTCTAATCTTGTAAGCTAAACTCTAATTCTTGATTGTAATTGGAGTTTTTTTGTTTATATAAGCTGGATGAAGGTGATACAAAGCATTTAGGTAGCTCTTCTTGAACGCCCTTGATTTTCTTTAAAAAGGTCAAGTAAAACTAGGATTTTCTTGATGTTTTGTTGATTACGAACGAGTAAAGAGAGGAGAAGTAAATATGGAAACACAAGACTATGCATTTGAGCCAGGTTTGATTGTTGGAGAATTATTAAAAAGCAGTCAGAAGGATTGGCAGGCTGCAATCAATCATCGTTTTGTCAAGGAACTTTTTGCGGGGACAATTGAGAATAAGGTCTTAAAAGACTACCTAATTCAAGATTATCACTTCTTTGATGCTTTCTTATCCATGCTGGGCGCCTGTGTAGCCCACGCAGACCAGCTTGAATCCAAACTTCGTTTTGCCAAGCAACTAGGCTTTCTTGAAGCAGACGAAGATGGTTATTTCCAAAAGGCTTTCAAAGAATTAAAAGTATCTGAGAATGACTATCTAGAAGCGGACTTGCACCCTGTAACAAAAGCCTTTCAGAATCTTATGTATTCGGCAGTGGCTTCATCAGATTATGCCCATCTTTTGGTCATGCTGGTCATTGCAGAAGGTCTCTATTTAGACTGGGGTTCTAAAGATTTGGCTCTACCTGAAGCCTATATTCATTCGGAATGGATCAATCTCCACAGAGGTCCTTTCTTTACAGACTGGGTTCAATTTCTGGTTGATGAACTTAATCGTGTCGGGAAAAATCTAGAAGATTTGACAGAACTTCAGCAACGCTGGAATCAAGCAGTCGCTTTAGAATTAGCCTTTTTTGATATTGGCTATGACGCCTAGAGAAAGTTTAGGATATTTACAAATTTGACGAGGTAAATCATTCAATGTAACTAGAAAAATTTCTTAACGAAAGATAGAGATAAATCGAAATCAGTAGATCGTATAAAGTGAAAAGGAAGGATTTCAATATGACAAGTTTAAAATTATTAAAAGAAAAGGCACCTTTGGTTATTTGTATCACCAATGATGTAGTAAAAAATTTCACAGCAAATGGATTAGTAGCACTGGGTGCATCACCAGCCATGAGTGAGTTTCCAGCAGATTTAGAGGATTTGTTAAAGTATGCTGGGGGGTTATTAATAAACATAGGAACATTGACAGATGAAAATTGGAAATTATACCAAGCTGCTCTGAAAATTTCAGAGAAATATAATGTCCCAGCAGTTTTAGATCCTGTAGCCTGTGGAGCAGGAGAATATAGAAAAAAAGTAGCAGATGATCTAATCAACAATTACAAATTAGCAGCGATTAGGGGAAATGCTGGCGAGATTGCCTCTTTAGTAGGGATAAATGTGGCATCTAAAGGAGTAGATAGTGAGGGCGTAGATAATATTGATGAAATTGCTCTAGCAGCAAATAAGAAGTTCAATATCCCTATAATAGTAACAGGTGAAGTGGATGCTATTGCGGTAAATGGAGAAGTGGTAACGATTCATAATGGTAGTGCTATGATGCCAAAAGTTATTGGGACAGGATGTTTATTAGGTGCTGTAGTAGCAAGCTTTATCGGACTAGAAAAAGGTCAAGAATTGAAATCATTAGAAACAGCAATGTTGGTTTACAATATCGCTGGAGAAATGGCAGAAAAACGTCCCAATGGACATCTTCCTGGAACATTTAAAGTTGAATTTATAAATGCCTTATATGAGATTACAGATGAAGATGTAAAGAAATTCAAAAGAGTGAAGTAAAATGTTTCATAAAGAATTACTAAAACTATATTTTATTTGTGGAACGACTACTTGCCAGGGAAAAGATCTATATAGAGTCGTTGAGGAAGCCTTAAAAGGTGGTATAACCTTATTTCAATTTCGTGAAAAAGGTGAGGGAGCCTTAGAAGGTAAAGAAAAAGTCAGATTAGCAATTAAACTACAGGATCTTTGTAAAAAATACAATGTTCCGTTTATCGTTAATGATGATATTGAGTTAGCATTAGAAATAGAAGCTGATGGGGTACATGTAGGACAGGATGACCTTGGAGTTGATGAAATTAGAAAATTGATGCCAGCTAAAATAATTGGTCTTTCTATAAAAAACGAGGAAGAATTTCAACAATCAAAAGTTGAATATGTAGATTATGTCGGTGTTGGTCCTGTATTTGATACCCAGTCAAAAGATGATGCTGGTGGCGCTATAGGTTATGAAGGTCTTAAATTGATGAGAAAACTATTGCCACAGATGCCCTTAGTTGCAATTGGTGGCATACAGACGAAACATATTAAAGACATTATGAAGACCAATATGGATGGTGTTTCAATCATTTCAGCAATATCGTATGCAAAAAATATAGAAAAAACTGTTCGGGAAATGAGTGAACAATAGCTATCAATTTTTCCTTGTATTCTGATGGAGTAGGATTTTCTTTTTTCTAAAAAGCTATGTCCAGATTCAGCTCAAATGGCTAATCTATCAAACAAGACATTTGTTTTTTGCAAACGAAAGACTTACTATTTTTGTGAGTGCAAGGCTGTATTTCCAGTTCAATTTCTTGAACTAGAATAAATCATTTGTTAAAATAATTATATAATTAAATAATAAAGACATTTGGGGTGCTTTAGGCTGA